>JAISJJ010000123.1 GCA_031261585.1 Oscillospiraceae bacterium | reverse complement strand
TTCGCCTCTGAAAGTTTAGAACTCTTGAAATACTTGTTTGCCATGCGACACCTCACTTTGAAGTATACTACTTCTTTTGCTCGGTGTCAAGTCCCTTGTTAATTGTTCATTGTTAATTGCCCAGCTCCACCGCGAAGCGGCTCGCGAACGCCGTTGCGCCGCTGCGCCATGCCGTCGCGTACGTGACCAGTCGGTGCGGCGACACGGATTCGTCGTCGAACGTGATGAGCACGCCGTCGTCGAACCGCCATTCGGCGCGGTCGATGTAGCCCGCGTCGACCAGCTCGTCGAGCGTCAGCGTGAGCATCTCGCAGCCGCGCGACGCGCAGAATTTCCGCGCGAGACGCAAAAACTCGTCGCGCCCGCCGTACAGCGCGTCCGACATGTCGACGCTCACGTAACGCAAACCGTCCGTCCGCACCTCGTTCAGCAGCACTTCGAGGACCGCGAGGTACACATAACCGCCGCTCAGCGGTTCGGACGCGATGATCGGCGTCTCGGGCGTCGTGAGCGCGCGCGGATTCGCGGCGCATGAGGTCAGCGCGACGGTTGCGCAGATACCTATTAGTAGCTTTCGCATATACACTCCATATACTACAAATTGTATACCACCACATATGGTATAATCACATGGGATATTGCGGGAACATGTTGCGCCGTGGGCGACGAGCGCGAACGGTGGGTATAAGCCCCAAAAAATATTTTTGCCAAAATTCAGAAAAAATAGTACAAAACGGATTGCGTTTTTTGCAAACCTGTGGTAGAATAACTGAACTGTATAAACACTCAGTAGACGCGGCGCGCTTATCGGCGTGTATTCGCCTTAAAGATATATCACAGAGGGCTGGGCTTATGGGAAACGAGACAACAACATTCGCGAGGACGATCACAAATCTGCGCCGCGCGCGCAAGCTGTCGCAGAGGACGGTGGCGCGCAAACTCGGTGTGTCACAGGCGCAGTTGTCTCACTATGAGAACGGACTGCGCGAACCTCGGTTGCCGTTCGTCGTCGCGATAGCCGAGTTTTACGGGGTGACGACGGACTTCCTGCTCATCGGAGCGGCTACGGAGTCCTCGGGCGCGGCTGAGAGCGCGCGCGAGGGTGTGAAAGCCGTGCTCGCGCAGGCTCTCGAACTGGGCGGCTCGGACACCGAAGGCGCGGCGGCGAACTACATTCTCGCAGGTGTGAAACGGTTGACGGGCGCGATGGAGTTTCCGCGCGCACCGTACGATCCGAACGACCAGATCGCGCTGTCTCAGGCACTCGGCGACGTGATAGCGGCGGTGCGCAACGCGCTCGACGATGAGAGTTCGGACGAGAATTTGACAGCTGACGAATAGGGCGCGTTGAATACGGCAAAAACAGCCGATTGCGGGAAACCGCCCCGCGATACGGCTTTGTGTCGTGCCTGCGGACAATACACACTGCAATTTAAGGAGCATATTTCATGATTGACCCCTCGTCAATCCGCAATTTTTCGATAATCGCGCACATCGACCACGGCAAGAGTACGCTGTCCGACCGTCTGATCGAGCTGTGCGGCGCGGTCGAGCGGCGCGACATGACCGAGCAACTGCTCGACAATATGGACTTGGAGCGCGAGCGCGGGATTACGATTAAAGCCCGCGCCGTCGGGCTTTCCTATATCGCACCCGACGGCGGCGAGTACACGCTGAATCTCATCGACACACCGGGTCACGTTGATTTCAACTACGAGGTGTCGCGCAGTCTCGCGGCGTGCGAGGGCGCGGTGCTTATCGTGGA
Source organism: Oscillospiraceae bacterium (assembly GCA_031261585.1). Lineage (GTDB taxonomy): Bacteria > Bacillota > Clostridia > Oscillospirales > Oscillospiraceae > JAIRRO01. Next base: position 1,619 of record JAISJJ010000123.1, on the reverse strand, counting down.
CGCGACGCAGGGTGTCGAGGCGCAGACGCTCGCGAACGCGTACCTCGCGCTCGACCACAACCTCGAAATTATCCCCGTCGTGAACAAGATCGACCTGCCCGCCGCCGACCCCGCGCGCGTGAAAACCGAGATTGAGGAGATTGTCGGCATACCCGCTGACGACGCGCCCGAGATTTCCGCGAAATCGGGGCTGAACGTCGAACAGGTGCTGCAAGCCATCGTCGAGCGCGTGCCGCACCCCGTGGGCGACGCTGAAAAACCCTTGCGCGCGCTGATTTTCGACTCGCAGTACGACGCATATCGCGGCGTCATCGTGTTCACGCGGATATTCGACGGCTCGGTGTCGGCGGGCGACGAGATTCTGTTCATGGCGACGGGCGCGCGGTACCGCGTCGTCGAGGTCGGACACATGCGACCCGTCGGGTTGGAGCCGTGCGCCACGCTCGGTGCGGGCGACGTGGGATACGTCACCGCGAGCATCAAAAACGTCGCCGACACGCGCGTGGGCGACACCGTGACGCGTGTTGATGCGCCATCGTCCGAGCCGCTGCCCGGGTACAAGACCGCGCAACCGATGGTGTTCTCGGGCGTGTACACCGCCGACGGCGCGAAATACCCCGATCTGCGCGACGCGCTGGACAAGCTGCGCCTGAACGACGCGGCACTCAGCTTCGAGCCTGAATCCTCCGCCGCGCTCGGGTTCGGGTTCCGCTGCGGGTTCTTGGGACTGCTGCACATGGAGGTCGTCACCGAGCGGTTGGAACGCGAGTACAACCTCGAACTCATCACGACCGCGCCGAGCGTCGTCTACCGCGTGACCACGGTATCGGGCGATACGCTGATGGTCGATAACCCGCTGAACTATCCCGACCCGACGCTCATATCACTCGCGGAGGAGCCGTTCGTGAAAGCGTCCGTGATATGCCCGTCGGAGTACGTCGGCTCGCTCATGGAGCTGTGCCAAGATCGGCGCGGCGTGTACACGGGCATGGACTACCTCGACAAGACGCGCGTCGAGCTGCGGTACGACATGCCGCTGAACGAGATTATATACGACTTTTTTGACGCGCTGAAGTCCCGCTCGCGCGGTTACGCGTCGCTCGACTATGAGATGATCGGGTACCGCGAGTCGGATCTCGTGAAACTCGATATCCTGCTGAACGGCGAGATTGTGGACGCGCTGAGTTTCATCGTCCACCGCGAAAAGGCGTACGCGCGCGGTCGGCGCATAACGGAAAAGCTCAAAGAACACGTGCCGCGCCAACTGTTCGAGATACCCGTACAGGCGGCGATAGGCGGCAAAATCATAGCGCGCGAGACGATAAAGGCTCTGCGCAAGGACGTACTCGCGAAGTGCTACGGCGGCGACATAACGCGCAAAAAAAAGCTGCTCGAAAAGCAGAAAGAGGGCAAAAAGAAGATGCGCAGCATCGGCAGCGTAAGCGTCCCGCAAGAGGCGTTCATGGCGGTGTTGAAGTTGGACGAGTGATGTGGGGGGCAGATAACAGTTACGTATAAGGGCGGGGTTGGACGGCGCGCGTTTGATTCGCGTTGCGGTTTCGTATGTAGGGACGGACGACCCCGTCCGTCCTTGTCTGATTTTGCAGAGACCCATACAG
>JAISJJ010000081.1 GCA_031261585.1 Oscillospiraceae bacterium | reverse complement strand
AAAGGGGGTGCCGTCCGCAGACGGCGGGGGTTTGTTCCCCGTCCGCAACTCTCGTCCATATCCGTTATCTGATATCCCTGTTGCGCTCAGCATTTGTGTTAAACTCGTGATTCGCATTGTAAAATAACAAACCGCATCGTCTTTCGGCGATGCGGTTTGTATTTTTCGCAATTTAGCTCGCGAAGCCTGTTCCCATGTAGCAGAACACCATTGTGAGTTCCTGATCCGACAGTCTGTGCGGTGCCGCACCTGCTGCGAACGACGGCGCACCCTCGGGACGCGGGGGATCGAACGGGTTGCCCATCGCGGCGAACACGTCGTTGTGGATCACGCCCGAACCGTGGAGCTGTTCCGCGCGCTCAAGGCAGTAGATCATTGCCGCGCCGTTCATCTCGGGTGTCTTGAACATTGACGCCATCGCGGCGAAGTCGAACGGAGGCGGACCGCCCGCTCCCGGACCACCGGGTCCACCGGGTCCTCCGGGTCCACCAGCTCCCGGACCGCCGGGTCCACCGGGACCGCCTGACGGAGGAGGAGGCATCTTCGACAGATCAAGGCGCATAACGCCTGCGGGGCAGAGACAGAACACGTTTACGCCTGTACCCTTGACTTCATTCGCGAGCGACATGATGACGCTCGTCGCCGCCGCTTTACCCGCGCAGTAGATGGTGCCGCCGACCATCGGGGGCGCGTAGTGGAACTGCGTCGCGGAATATGTGACCGTGCCGTGTTTGCGCTCGATCATCGCGGGGACGAACTCTTTGACCGCGAGCGCGACGCCGCGTCCCGAGATCGCGTAGGACTGGTCGAGATCGCTGATCGGCGATTCGAGAATCTTGCCGTTCAGGCGCATGTTCATCGCGTTGTTGATGAGGATATCGACCTTGCCGAATTTCGCGAATGCTTCTTTCGCGAGATTCTTGATGTCGGCTTCCTCGGTGATGTTCGTCTTGACGAACAGCGCGCAGTCACGCTCGTTCTCGGCGTTGATGACACGCTCAACCTCGACGCCCGCTTCGGCGTTCAGGTCGGCGATGACGACGAAACCGCCCGCCGCCGCTATCGAGCGCGCGTAGCCGAGACCGATGTTGCTCGCGCCGCCAGTGACGACAGCGACTTCACCTTTGAGCGCGTCAGCTTTGATGCCCGCCCGCTCTAATTCGAGATCCCCGATGTTAAGGGTCGTTGTAACCGTTGCCATAAGTATGCCTCCTGTTGGTTTATAAGAATGTTAGAATTATAGCACAAAAGCATCTAATCCGTCAAGAGTTTTTTTGTGATTTTCGACCAAACATCATTCACCCGTAATTCGCACAAAAGGCAACAAAAAAACGAGGGTCGCGACAGCATCGCAACCCTCGTTTTCTGTTGAAAATACTTATGCAACGGGAATGAGAACGACATAGCCGAAGCCGCTCGAAGCCGCGAGCAGGAACCATGTACCCGCCGTGAGGTCGGTGATCGCACTGACCTGCGTGTAACCGTCAACCGCTGTCGGTGCGGGGATTGTGGCGTACGCCGCGTCAAACAGACCGTACAGCACCGCGCCGTCGGGGATACCCTGTCCGTCAAGACCGGGATCATACGCGCCCGCCGCGAGCGGCCACACGCCTACGGGGAACGCCGTTTCAAGACCGCCGATGGCGTCGGGAGCCGCAGGTGTCTCAGGCGTTGAGGGTGTCGTCGGATCACCGGGGGTTACGCCCACGGGGATTATGAAGATGTACGGATAGCCCAGGACATCGACATACGTCCATGTTCCTGTGGTGAGTGCCGCCGTTGAATCGACTTTTTCGTACCCTGTCAGTGACTCAATCACGGGCAGCGGCGTTGCGGAATAGTCCTCCGCCATCAGGTACGCGGAGATAACGTGCGCGCCTGCGGGGATACCCTGATTGTCGAGTTCGGGGTAGTAGGTGCCTGCGGGAAGCGGCCACGCGCCCGCGTCGACATAGTCAGCCGTCAGCTCGGGAGGTGCGGTGAAATCGTTTGCGGGAGCTTCGGGTGTCGGTGTTGCGGGAGCTGTCGGTGTCGCCGTCGGGTTGACGGGAGGTGTGGGTGTCTCTACGGGTGTCTCTGTTTTTCCGCAGGCGGCGATGGCGACAACCATCAGAACCGCGAGCAGCAATGCAAGAATCTTTTTCATTGTCTCCTCCATTTTTTGTATTTTATATTCTTCTCGACAACGTGTATCGTCGATTATTATATATTTTACTACGATTTTCGTCTGTTGTCTATGGATATCTGACGAAAATCAGCGTTTTCGTCGACATTTATTTGTGCGATTTTACCATTAGCTTGAATACAGCAATACCCGTCGGTTTTCTGCCCGTTACAGCACGCCGCGCGCTTTCAGGTCGTCGTACAGGTTCTGAATCGACGGCGGCACGGGCGCGTCGGGCGGGTACACGCGGTCGAAACCGAGTGCCTTGAACGCGCGCTCGTCGTCCGCGAAATCGTGCTTGCCGACACCGAGGTTGCCGCCGATGTACAGCAGAATATCGCCGATCCCCGCCGCTTCGAGCTTGTCGCGGAACCCCTGCAAATCCATCTGCGCCATGCCGTACAGCGACGTGATGAGTATCGCGGACGCGCCGTTGTCGCGCGCGGCTTCGACGAACTCCTCGGCAGGGGTTTGCGCACCGAGCGCGATCACGTTGAACCCCGTCTCTCGCAGCACGCGCGAGATGATCTTCGTGCCGATCACGTGCGAATCCACGCCGACGGTGCCTGTGACTATCGTCGGTGGGTTTTTACCCACAGCCGCGACAATCTCTGGCGTGACCTCGTCCGCGTCGGCGTCCGCGATGCGCTCGGGCGGGTCGATAATGTAGCCGCGCGACAGGCTCCAAAAGTCAGCGAGCGTCGTCTTGTAGCCGAGTTTGCGGTGTTCCGCGAGTTCGCGCTCACGGATTTTTTCGTCGTTATACGCGCGCACCTCGTCGGGTATCGGCAGGTTGCCGTACTCGATGTAGCGGCACGCGCCCTGCAAATCGCGCGCACCCATGCACAGGTCGCGCACGTTGACGTTGATCGAGAACGGCGAATCGAGAACGCCCGCTTCGAGTGCTTTCACGACACCGACCGCGACATCACCGTCACCCATGTCCAGCACCTTGTCGACAATCGCGGACACCGCGAGCTCGCACATACGTTGCTCAATCGCAATCTGCGCGCTGTCGAACGATATCCCCTGTTGCCGCACGACGTTGAAAATCCAGTTCGCGGACTGATACGTCTGCATGTGCGACTCGACCGACGGCACGCCGAGTGCCTCGTCCACGGTCTTGACGGAACACGCGGCAATCGGGCTGAGCGCGGCGACCATTGCCGTGTAGTTGATATAGCCGTAGGCGTTGCCGATATCGCGCGGGAACGCGAACAGGCTCGACTGGTTGCCGATAAGCCCGGGGATCAGCGTGTCCGTGTACCCGAATTTGTCGAGATACTTGCGGAACAGCCCCTCAGCGGCGCGAATCTCCGCGACATCCTGCGCGAGGTTGCCCTGAAAATTCATCAGCGGCACGACGGATTTCACGCCCTGCTCTGCCGAGATCAACGCCTCGATAATCTGCGTCGCGATGTTGATGTACATCGGTATCGTGCCGTTCGGCAGCCAACCGTGGCAGTCCGTCGATATGATCACCCCGCGTTCGGCATAGTACCCGATGAGCCGCCCGAGGTACTGCGCCGTCGTGATGCACTCCTCCGCCGTCGCGAGCTTGTCGTACCCCGCAATCCACCCGAAAAAGCTGTTCGGCATCGCGGACATGCCCGACGCGAACGCGACCTCGCCGACGAAGCTGTTCGCGACGCGGCTCGAACGCGGGTCGAACGCTCCGACGCACGACTCGACGACGCGCCGTGTCGTCTTGACTCCGTGCGTAATGATCGGATAGCCGTTGAGTTTTGCCGAACCCGTGCGTATGCTCTCGTCCAAGCCCTGTTGCGCCTTGTCGAGCTGCAAATTGCGCGTGTACGAGTCCGTCGTGAACGGGAACAGTTGCACTCCGACGGCGTTCAGCCCTTGCAGCAACTCTATTTCGCGCTCGACGACGGGAACGCCCGAGCGCGGAAACAACCCAATCTTGCCCTCGGCGCGGTACTTCGCGAGCGACTTCGTAAAATTCTTGTCGTCGGGCAGTGACTTCTGGTACGCAACCGCCTCGTCCAAATCGCACTCCGCACCCGTTTTCGGGTACACGGACAGAATCTGCGGGCGCAGTTCGTTCAGGAACACGTCCTCGTCGATGCGCCGCTGCCGCACGTTGATTGAATCGGTCATTGAATCGGTCATTTTATTATAGTACCTCCTTGAATATATGAATCGCGATCAGTTGAGCGGTGCTTGCCATTACAGGGCGACCACGCAGGGTCGCCCCTACACAAAATTCAACATTCTGCATTTTCTTTCGCATTAGACATCGCGGGTACTGCCCCGCAACTCACGTCCAAGCCCCGAAACTACTCCGCGCTAAGTGCCGCGCTGCGGCGCGGTTGCGCTTTGTACGTCGTCTGCGGACGACGTGTTAATTGTTAATCGTTAACTGTTAATTGACGTTGCGTCAGCTCCAACTTCTCGCCTGACGGACCGCGAAATACCGCGAACCAGTCGTCCTCGCCCACCCGCACGGGTTCGCCGACGAACTCCACACCCTCGCCGCGCAACACGTCAATCGCCGCGAAGATATCGTCCGTCGCGAATCCGAGCATCTCGACCACGCCGTCGCCCGTTACGTTCTCGCGTCCGTCCGTGAACCGCACAAATTCCACGGTCACGGCACCGAGTGAGACGGCGGCAACCTCCACGCCCGCAACGTCCACGGTCTCGCGATGCCCAAACGTAAAACCGAGCAGGCGCGTGTAAAAATCCACCGATCTGTCGATGTCGTCCGTTACGATGCAGATGTGGTCAAAACCCGAAATGATGCCCATGGTCAACCTCCGCAATTGAGATGTCAGATGTGAGCCGCTTCTAACCTCTGACATCTGATTTCTGACGTTTATTATATCACATCTCTGCATTTTGTCAAAAGAATTATCTGAAACGTATAGACATTTTGCGCAAACCGCGTTATAATTGTGAAAACTTCACGAAGGAGCCTATCAACATGATCAAACTCCCACCCATCGAGTCCATGGCTGACGCGTTCTCCGTGCGCGGCAAAAACGTCGTCGTCACGGGCGGCAACCGCGGTATCGGTCTCGGCATATCGCGTGCGTTCGCGCAGTCGGGCGCGAATGTCGCGGTGCTGTGCCGCGACGCGTCGAAATTCGATATCGCGTCACTCGGCGAAGCCGCCGACGCGCAAAAACTCGCCGTTTTCTCGTGCGACATCTCCGACCACGCGTCCGTCGTCGCGGCGGCGGCGCAGGTGTTCGCGCTGTTCGGCACCATCGACGTGCTCGTGAACAACGCGGGTGTCGCGACGACGACGGCACTCCTCAGCGAGCACGGTCTCGACGAGTGGCACCGCGTCATCAACACGAATCTGCACGGCACCGCGAACGTCGTCCACGAGTTCGCGCCGAACATACGCGATTCGGGGCGCGGCGGCTCGATCATCAACATCACGAGCATCGGCGCGCAGCGTGTGTCCAACGCGCGCGACCACGAGAACGCGCCGTACCACGTCTCAAAGGCGGGTCTCGACATCTTCACGCGCTATCTCGCCGTCGTCCTCGGCGACTACGGTGTCCGCGTCAACGCCATCGCCCCCGGTCCGACGCACTCGGATTTGGACAAGGATCTGCCGCCCAGCGCGATGGCAAAAATCGAGAGCGACATGCCCGCGCACCGTTTCGGCGAACCGCTCGAGATCGGCGCGCTGTGCGTCTACCTAGCGTCGCCCGCAGGCAATCAGGTCACGGGGCAGATCATAGCGCACGACGGCGGCATGCTGTCGGTGACGTGACAGATAACAGGTAACAGATAACGGATAACAGATACGGCGCGCGCATCTTCAAAAGGTGTGGACAAATGCCGCTGACGGATTGGTTAAGAGCGAAAATCTAATGTAGGGGTCGGTCTTGACCGACCCGCCGCTGCATCACGCGGACAACGGGCGGGTCAAGACCCGCCCCTACGACTACGCGAATCAAAAATTGCGGTGCCAATAATTATCAACGCAATGTATCCACACCCTCTTCAAATATTCGATTGACAACGCCGCTTATCTGTGCTACAATGCACTCGTCAAAAGTACCAAATCTATTGAAAGCAGGTGGTCATTATGTTCAAATTAACCGATAAAATTGGACGCAGTTGACCGCCGTTACGGGGCAATAGCCCTCATATAGGCGCGTTCTCCGAGCACCTCCGATTTTTCGGAGGTGCTTTTGTGTTTACTTAAAATCCCTCGGGACGGCAGAGCCGTACCTGCGGGGAACGCCGCTGCGTCGGCGGCGACCACTGTGTGGTCACAACACAAAATTTTTGGAGGAACGCCTATTGAAACGACTCAATCACTATCTTCTCAACATGGAGAACAACGAGAAAACCTACGCCGCGATGTACGAGGGCAACTGCACGTTTATCATGCCCACCTCGGGCGACCCCGACAGTTCCGAGGACTCGGACGCGACGTACTGGTACGACGACGAGATCGCGTTCACGATTGAGCGCACGCACAAACTCGCGCTCGACCGCCCGACCGTCACAATCGCGATTCCCGTCGAGCGGCTTGGTCTTGCGGATACCGAATTCACGCCGTCGCCCGCCGCCGCCGACTACTGTCTGCGGGCGTTCAAGCCGTATATTGACGACCTGAACGAGCCGCTTTACAACCGCGCGCGACCCGACAGCGAGAACGGCAAATATTACGTGTACGCGCCCGACGGCGAGGTGCTTGTGCGCAACTCCGCGCTCTTTACGGTCTGCGCGTCGAAAGGTTATGAAAATCTCGGCGGCTCGCGGCTGATTTTGCGCCCCGACGCGGAATTTTCGCCGCCGAAACTGTGCCTTGTGCTGCGGATTCAGGTGCAGTTGCCGACGCGCAAAATCAAGCGCACGCGCACCATGCTCTGCCGCGATTTGCCACACGCCGTCGATAACTACGCGAACATGTTCGACATCACGGAACTCGCGCGCGCCATCGAACTCGAACGGACGCAGAACGCGATACGCGAACACCTGCGCGGCGGCGAATATTGCGCGTTCGTCGCGAACGGCAGCATCTTGCCGCGCAGTAAAGGCACCGATCTGCCGATGGAGGGCGCGAAACCGTTCGTATCGCCGCCGCGCGATGAGATTGAACTGTGCGGCGTGCGCGGCATGGGTATTCGTCGCGGCGTGACGGTCATCACAGGCGGCGGTTACTCGGGCAAATCGACACTGATCGACGCGATTTCGGCGGGGATTTACAACCACATCGCGGGCGACGGACGTGAACTGTGCGTCACGGACGACAGCGCGGTCACGATATCCGCCGAGGACGGGCGCAGTGTGAAAAACGTCAACGTCTCGCCGTTCATCAAGTGGATTCCCGACGGCGACACGGCGCGTTTTTCGACGGAACACGCGTCGGGTTCCACATCGCAGGCGGCGAACATCATCGAGGCAATCGACTGCGGCGCAAGGCTTCTGCTCATCGACGAGGATCGCGCCGCGACGAACTTCATGATACGCGACGCGATGATGAAAGAGCTGATCGAGCGCGAACCGATCACGCCGTTCACCGACCGTGTACGCGAACTGCACGAGCGCGCCGACGTGTCCACGATACTCGTGATCGGCGGCAGCGGAGAGTACCTCGGCGTAGCCGACCGCGTGTTCCTCATGGACGAATTTGTGATCCGCGACGCGACGGACGCCGCTCGGCGCATCTACGAAAAGCGCGGCACCGTCGGCGACTCCCCCGCTCCCGCCGAATGGCAAAACCGCCGCACACTGCTGTCCGACGGCTTCTCCCCGTTCCCGACGGGTCAGGGTACGGAGCGGCTCGAAGTCTCCGAACTGGGATTTATTCTCATCGGAGACGAGCGCGTTGACATACGCTCGCTGCACAACGTCGCCACCGCCGCGCAACTTGACGCGCTCGGTTTCATGCTGCGGCGGCTCATGCACATGGGCGTGGACGATTGGCGCGACCTCGTGACAATGCGCTCGTGGACACCAACGTCGCGGCGTGAGATCGACCTCTCGCTCGCGGTAGACGCGCTGTACCGCGAGATTGCGCGCGACGGGTTGGACGCGGTTCACACGCAGTTTTTCACGACGTGTCAGAGGTTTCTCGACCTGCCGCGCAAGATTGAGGTGATAGCGGCGGTGAACCGTATGCGGCGCGTTGCGTTCAGTGAGGTTGACGGTGCTTTCGACAAATTCGACCTTTGCTGAAATATCTGTTATTTTGTAAAAATAATACTTGACAATTCCTGTTATATATGGTAAACTCTATCCACAATCTGGTTTTCAACAATTTTTTCAAATCCCATATCATTTGGGTAAAGGAGCGCGGGATGCCAAAGGTCTTGTAACGCGCGGTGAACGAAATGTAAATCAACGAGGTGAAATCATGAACAATTCTAAAATCAAACGCGGAATTTTCGGTCTGCTGTTGTGCGCGGGCTTGCTTGCCGCTGTACTCGTCCCCCTCGGAATAGCAGACGCGGAATCGCCCTCAACGACTGCCGTCAACGAGAACGGGCAAACCTATGGTTCAGGTCATGTCAACGACCCCAGCAACCCCGATATCCCCGATCTGATATTCGCCCTCGGTGTCGACGGAACAGACGGTTATGTTTACAAAACCGATCTTTACGGCACGGGACCGCTTGTGAAACCGACAAATCTCGAAGAAGCTGTTGCGTACATGGCGCAGTTAGACGCTCTCGCCGAACAGGCGAAAGCGCGGAACGATGAATATTTGTACTATATTCCGCTCTACGCGTCCGACGGCGTAACTGTAATCGGGCAGTTTGGAATTAATCTGCCGAGCGAAGAACTCAACTAACGCGCAACAGGCTCAAAACAATAAAAATCCCATCTCGGCAGTGCGCGAGATGGGATTTTTGCTTCTATTTGCTCACCGTACACGCCGCGCAAGATCGAGGTGAACCGTATGCGGCGCGCGGCGTTCAGCGAGGTTGATTTGTAACGTACCGCGTCCACTCGTGATAGATATCGCGGCGCGATTTCCCGAAGATTTTTGCGTAGTCCTCCGTTCGCAACAGGGCAAGCACAGCGTCCCAACCGTATGTTCTGTCGAGGTACTCAATATACGTGTGCGCACACGCGTAACCGCCCGCCTTTGCGAAACGGATAGGATTTGACGACTGCGTATCGCTGTACGTCGGAACGCTCGCGCGCTTCAAATAATCTCCGCTGAGTGGCTCCCCGTTAGTCAGATAGAGCGCGACACCCTCCGTCAGCCACAGCTTGACGCGCGGATTCATCTTGCTTATATACGCGTGAACCATCTCGTGAATCGCGGCATTCTTGTTGTTATCGTAGTCGTGCAGCTTGCCCGGGTTTGCGGGCGAAGTCAGTATGACATTCGTCCTGATGTTGTCGCCGATGTACCAGTCAAGCCCGAAAAGCGGAACGATCAGCCCGTACTTTCGAGTTTGCATCGTGTACTGTCGGTCGTAAATAAAAATATCCACTTTTTGCTTTTGAAGAAAACCCAGTTTACGCAAAATTTCAGGTGCTCTCTCATTTGAAAGTCTGAACACGTCCTCAGCGGCGGATTTCTCGCTCTCAAACCAGACGTTCACACTGTCGCCCGACAACACGGTCATTCCGCGCGTTTTCAGCCGTAATGTTGTGATTAGCGACGCGATGAGTATGAGCAGCAACGCGCCGAGCGCGATTGCGACGATGGCAACTGCGTTCATTTGCTCACCGTACACGTAAACCCGAACCCCTCGAAAATCTCACGCGCGCGCGTCAATTCGTCGTCCGTGTTCTCTCGCAGATCGTCGAGCGCGTACGTCATGCCGACGCTCGCGTACTTGTTCGCGCCGTATCGGTGGTACGGCAGAATACACACCTCTGCGTCAGGCGCGAGATCGCGCGCAAACTCCGCGAGTGCCGTGACCTGCTCGGGCGCGTTGTTGTACTCGGGTATCAGCGGCACGCGCAGGACGATCTTTACACCGCGCTCGGCTGCGAGTTTGAGGTTCGCCCATATCACATCAGGCGCGACACCCATGACCTCCGCGTGGCGCGCGGGATCGGCGAGTTTGAGGTCGAAGTACACGAGATCGGCGTATTCGAGTATCGTGTTCATCGCGTCTGCGGTGCCGAAACCCGACGTGTCGGCGCACGTGTGAATCCCCTCGTCGCGGCATTTCTTGAAAATCTCCGCGACGAACGCCGCCTGCGCGAGAATCTCGCCGCCCGAACATGTCACTCCTCCGCCCGAGGTCTCGTAGTACACCGCGTCACGGCGGATCACCTTCCACACCTGCGCGACGTTCATCGTCTCGCCCTTGATTTGCAGCGCGTTCTCGGGACACGCCGCCGCGCACGTGCCGCACACGACGCACTTTTCGCGGTCTATCACAACGCCGTCGGCTCCGAGCGCAATCGCGCCGTTCGGACACGCCGCCGCACACGCGCCGCACTGTTTGCACGACGTGTAGCGATAACTGAGCTGCGGCTGCGGATTCTGCGATTCGGGGTTAGAGCACCACGGACAGCGCAACGGACAGCCTTTGAGAAACACCGTCGTGCGAATCCCCGGGCCGTCGTCGATACTGTACCGCTGAATGTTGAAAACCGTGCCTGTGATCTCTGACATACGCGCCTCCGATTGTCTTTTGAATCATTATAGTGTATTTTTCGGCGTTGTCAAAGGGTTTTTTTCGCGCCGCGCACAATTATCTGAAATTTTAACTTATTTTTTGGTAAATTTTCATTGCTTTTTCCGAAAAATGGTGTTACAATGGCAAAAGAAACATTAAAGGAGGTACAGCAATGTCCAAGTCACTCAGACGCATCCTCTCCGTCCTGCTCGCGGTGGTAATGCTCAGCACAGTTTCCCTCACGACGCTCGCGGCTGACAGCCCCATCGAGATTCAGCTCAACGGTGTGCTGCTCGAATATCCGAGCGGCGTGCGTCCGCAACTGTTCAGTTCGCGCACGTTTGTGCCGTTCCGTGACCTCTTTGAGACACTCGGCGCGGTTGTCTCATTCGACGACGCGACGCACATTATCACCGCCGTGCGCGGCGACACAACCATCTCGTTCTCGCAGACGGGCAAGGAGATCACCGTCGTCAAGAACGGCGTGACCTCAACCGTATTGTCCGATGTCGCACCGAGAACGGTGAACAGCCGCGTGCTCGTCCCCGTGCGATTCGTGGCGCAGGCTCTCGGCGCGAACGTCGGCTGGGATTCGTACAACCGCACCGTACTCATCGCGGACGCGTACAGCTACATAGCCGACGACAGCAATACGTACGACATTCTCGGCAAACTCAGCGCGCTCTCCGCCGCAACCCCGCAGTACTCGCAGATCGACGCGAAAGTCGACCTCAATATCGAGACCACAGAGGGCGGCGTGACCACAAAACTCCCCATCGACGCAACGGCGAAGATCATCACCTCCGCGACAGGTATCGACGCGAAGATAAACGGTAATATTGACATTGCAAGCTTCCTCCCGCCGCTTGAACCGGGGTACTTTTACCCCACCACGAAGCAACCTGTCAACGCCGAGATTATTTTCAACGCCGAGACGGGGCTGCTCGCCGTGCAGTCCGAATTTCTCAACGAGTTCTTTAACGGGTTGATCGGCGAAAATCTTGCCGTCGGCACATGGCTGACCGTCGATTACTCGTCGCTCGCGTCGCTGCTCGCCCCCGAGGTTGACATCGACCTCGACCTCGACGCGATATCCGCGCCGTCCGATCTCTCCAACCCGAAAGCGATCGTCGACTACCTGACGGAAACACTGTTCGCGCAGGCAGACCTCGTAAGCATTTACGATTTCGAGTTCATCGAGACCTCGGCGGGTTCCGTTCGCGACCTCTTGGCTGACGACAGCTTTACGAAATCGGGCAACAACTACGTCTCGACGTATACGCTCGATGAGTACGGCACCACGCTGAAATACGCGCTGACGATCAAGGCAAACGGTGCGGGCAAGGCTACGGGCTTCGCGCTCGACGTGGAATACAACGAGAGCTACTCGTTCACCTACGGCGACACGACCTTTGAATCGTCAAGCGCGATAAAGCTCCACATCGACACCGACGGTCTGAGAACCGCGCTGAACATCTCGTACTCGGACGGCAGCACGCTCATCGACCTCAAATTAAACGTCACGAACCAGCCGTCCACCGCAAAACCGCGCACCGCAATACCGACAGGAGCGAAGATTTTCGACCTCGGCAAGATATAATTCCGAGAACAACGGGCGATTGATAATCGCCCCTACATACGCACCGCCGCAACTCACGTCCAACCCCTGCCCCCTGTTGGAAAGGGGGGCAGGGACGATGAACGTTGGACGGGGGACTCCCTCCGCCGTCTGCGGACGGCACCTCCCTCTGAGAGGGAGGCTTTTTGGGAGCGCGTCGTCCAAGCCTCCCTCATAGAGGGAGGTGCCGCCGAAAGGCGGCGGTGGGAGTCCGCCGCAACTCACGTCCTAATTGTCAATTGTCAATTGTCAACTGTCAATTAAAAACAGCCGCTCATGAAACCCATGAGCGGCTGTTTCGTATTCTTTCGCGCGAATCAGATAAATTCGTGCATCGTTCGGTTCACTATCTCGGTCTGTAACCCGGGCGGCAGGTCGATGAAGTACGCGGAGTATCCGCCGACGCGCACAAGCAGGTTTTTGTGGTTCTCGGGGTGCGCCTGTGCGTCCATCAGTTCCTCGCGCGAGTGGATATTGAACTGAATGTGCCACCCGCCGCGCTTCATGAACGCCTTGACGAGCCACGACAGCTTCTCAATCTTCTCTGGCGTGTTCAGAATCGACTTCGAGAACTTCATGTTCATCGCGTAACCCGAGTACGGGTACCCGTAAGCCTGATTCGTCGCGGAATTTATCGCCGCCGTGGGACCGTTCGTGTCCATACCGGGCATGACGCTCGCCGCCGCATCGCACGTCGGGTCGCCCGCGTTGCGTCCGTTCGGCAGCGCGCCTATCGCCTTGCCGATACCGACGTGACCCGCCGCCGCGCCGATGAACATCAGCGGTTTTTTGCCCGTCAGCGGATCGACCTCCTGCTGCATAATCTCGGGTACGTGAATCGACATCTCGTCGAATATCTCGTCGGCGAAGTCGTCGTCGTTGCCGTATTTCGGCGCGTTGACGCACAGTTTGTGCAGTTCCTCCGCACCCTCCCAGTTGTTCGCGCAGGCATCGAGCAGTTCTGCCATTGTCGCCTTTTTGTCGGTGAACACGACTTTTTTTATCGCCGCGAGACTGTCCGCCAAGTCCACCAAGCCGCGCGAACCGAGCCAGCACGCGCGCCCCTCGGGGTACCGCGCACCGCCCTCACGCGACGCAAGCCCTGCGGGAATACAATCCTCGTACTGCATCGCGACGCGCAACCCCGACATCGGTCCCTCCGCGATCTCCGTCGCCCACGACAGCATCTTGAACTTGCGCAGAATCGGCGTGAAGTATTCGAGCTGCTTGTAATACGCGTCGCGCACCTGCTCGAACGTCGTGAACGTGCGCGGATCGCCCGTGTGAATCCCGAGTTGTTTCTGAGTGCGCGGGTCGAACCCGTCGTTCATCGCGAGTTCAAACACTTTGAGCTGACTGATGTTGTGACCGCCGCCCATGTGTTCGAGACTGTCGAGATGATAACCGAGACAGCCCGACGCGTTCCAGTTGCAAGCGTCCTCAATCGGCACTCCCCTGTCGAGATACCGCATGGTGCCGAGCGTGTCGTTCAAAAATGCGGGGTTGCCGCCGCCGAACTCGCGGTTACATTCGAGCGCGTGGACGATGAACTCTGCGGGCGTTTTCTCGCCGTACCGCACGTAGATTGCGGGCTCGGAGAGCTTGATCTGCGCCATCGCTTCGAGAACGAGCCACGACACCTCGTTCGTGAGGTCGTCGCCGTTCGCGTCCGTGCCGCACAGCGTGATATTCGGCAGGAGTGAACCGGGTGCCGCGCGCTGTTCACGCGGGATTGTGACGAGGTTTTCGCACTCGCGTATCTTCAACCACAGCGCGCCGAGCAGTTCCGCCGCGTCCTGCGCCGTGATCTTACCAGCCTTTTTATCCGCTTCGTAGTACGGGTACAGCAACTGATCGAGCCTCCCGATCGGCACCTCGGGGCGGTCGGAACTCTCTTTCCAGCATATCAGGTGATACAGCCGCACACACTGCACCGCCTCGAAAAAGTCGCGCGGCGGCTCAGCGGGTACGCGCTCGCACGCGTCCGCGATGCGCAGTAACTCACGCACACGCTCGGGATTCGGCTCGTTCGCCGCCATGCCGCGCGCGAGTTCCGCGTGACGTCGGGCATACGCTATGAACGCCTCGCACGAGATGATCGTCGCTTTCAACAGCCAGAATTTCCGCAAGAACTGCGCCGTGCCGTGCGAATTTGCGTCGCCCTCCGCCATCATGCGCTCGCGCTCCTTGTTGCACAGGTCGATGACGTAGTTCAGCCCGTTCGAGACGCATTTTACGCTGACCTGAGCCACGCCGCCGCCGTACGACGAGTAGTTCTGGAACAGTCCGCGATCCATCTCGTACCGCACACCGCGCCCCTCGAACACCATGCCGCGATCGAACAGCAGGTCGAACACGCCCTCCCCCATCTCGAACTCGACGGACGCGTTGACGCTCGAAACCTTGGGCATGTGCTCAATCCAGTACTCCGCGTCGGCGCGCAACGCGGCGAGGTCGTCGGGGTCGATGTTCGTGGACGACGTGTCGCTCGTCTTGCGGTCGAACTTGCCCGATTCGACCATTTTCAGTATCTCGCGCGGCTTCATCGCGCACAGCGTACCGTTGCCGCGTATGAACTTCGTGAGACTGCCGACGATCAACTCGCCGTCGCGTATCAGCAGCGGGCACTCCAAAAGCCGCTTTTCGAGTGCTTTCGCCCAGCGGATATCGACGGGCAACCCGTCCGTCTCGCGCCACGACTGCGTGAACAGCACCGAGTCGTCGACGTATACCTGGGGTTCCGCGGCTTCCCACTCGGCTTTGAGTTTCTGCAAACGCGGTGTCAATACCTGCACCGCCTTGATTTCCTGCTTGTTAATAGTACTCATAATATTTTCTCCTGTCGCGTTTGTTAATTTTGTGTGCCGCATGTCTTGCATTTACCTGTAAAAAAAGTTTTCACCCCGCCGCATTGTACACATTTTCCCGTTAATCTCCATTTTTCTTGTTGCGCCTTTTCTTCTCCCAATGATTGTGTCAACTCCGGCGTGAAATCCAACTCTTTGAACTTGGTCAAGAGACTAAACGGAAAGGTTGAGGAATGACCATAGTAATCTATCTGCTTTATGTTATTATCGTTGAGCACTAACCGTTTTGCACCATCGAAACTATCAATATTATGAAATTTCAGTTCACTTCCCATAATCGTTACACTATTTAGTTTATAGCACGCTCCGAATGATCTATCGCCTATGCTTTTTACTGTTTTCGGAATTACAACGTTCTTTATGTTCGTGCCATAAAACGCCATTCTGCCAATTTCCTCTACTCCGTCAGGGATTACGACATCTGTTGCCGCGCCTATGTATTTTTCAAGTATTCCTGCACGAATCACGAAATCTGACATTGGGTTTGCCGTCGTGGTGGGCGCGGACTTTGTTGCGCCCGTTTTGGCACGCAGCGCGTCTTTTGGGTATTTCACGCCGCACGTTCCGCACTTCGCAAACTCCAAACCGCTGTCCATGACCAGTTCGCCGCCGCAAATGTCGCAGGAGAGCATATTACTTTCCTCCTGTCGGTGTTTTACCGAGAATGAACGATTGCGCGTGGCTGTACACCTGCCCGATACCGCCGCCGACGTACAGGCACAGCCCCGTGATATAGCTCGACAGCTCCGAGCACAGGAACAGCGTCGGTCCCGCGATGTCGTCCGCCGTGCCGATTCTGCCCATCGGCACCTCGTGCCGCGCGATACCGTCGAGCAGGTTTTCGAGTTCGTCGCCCGACGCGAGTTCGTCCCAGAACGACGTGCGTATCGGTCCCGGTTTGATGCAGTTGACGCGGATACCGAGCGGCGCGAGTTCCATCGCGAGGTTCACGGTCAGCGATTCGCAACCCGCTTTCGCCATGTGGTACGAGTACGCGGGCGTCGTCGGGTTGAACGCGCCGTTCGACGAGCATATAACGATCTTGCCCGACCTGCGCTCTTTCATGTGCGGCACGACGGCGAACACGGTGTTATACGTCCCCGTGAGATTCGCCTCGATGGTCTTGTCGTAGCTCGTTTTCTCGTCCAATCCGTCGCCGTCGAACGTCTTACCCGCGAACGCGCACAGAATGTCGATCTTGCCGAACTCCGCGAGCGTTTTCGCGACCGTCTCCTCGTTGCTCGGCACACTCGTCACGTCGAGCGCGCCGTAATACCGCGCGGTACCGCCCGTCGCGTTGATCTCCGCCGCGAGCGATTCGCCCTTGCCGACACTGCGCCCGCCGATGATCACCGCCGCGCCCTCCGACGCGAAAAGCCGCGCCACGGCTTCGCCCATGCCGCTCGTCGCACCCGTTATCAGCGTGACCTGTCCGTTAAGCATCTTGTCCATTGCGATCCTCCACAGTTTCCTTGTTAACATTGTACAACTTTCTCGCCGCTAAGTCAAGTTTAGGATTGCAATTATCCGAAATTTCGATTATAATGAGTGGCAGTTAACAAACGTATGGAGGACGCAAAATTGCAACAACGTGAAATGTACATAAACGGGCAGTGGGTCGGCGCGATATCGGGCAGGACGTTTGACACGCTGAACCCCTCGACCGCGGAACCGCTCGGCACCGTGCCGTATGCAGAAGCCGCCGACGTGGACGCTGCTGTCCGTGCGGCTCGCGCGGCGTTCCCCGTGTGGAGCGGCATGACGCAGGGTGAGCGCAACAAGGTGCTGTACCGCATCGCCGCGCTGATCCGCGAACACGCCGACGAGATGGCGACGCTCGAGGGTCTGGAACACGGCACACCGTACAAGGACGCGTTCGGCGTGTGCATGGGTGCCGCCGAGAAGTTCGAGTGGAGCGCGAACGCCGCCGCCGCGCTGAAAGGCGACGAACTGCCCGTGCCGAACGCGAATACGCTGTCGTTCATCAAGCGCGAACCCGTCGGCGTTATCGGGTTTATCACGCCGTGGAACCTGCCGACGATCATGACGGCGGTCAAACTCGCGCCCGCAATCGCGCTCGGCAACTGCGCCGTTCTGAAACCGCCGAGTATCAACTCGCTGATCGGGCTGAAATTCGCGGAGGTCATCTCGAAAGCCGAAGGACTACCGAACGGCGTCGTGAACGTCATCACGGGCAGCGGCTCCGTCGCGGGCAACGCGCTCGCGTCGCACCCCGACGTAGACATGATCGGATTCACGGGCAGCAGCGAGACGGGCAAGTCGATTCTCGCCGCCGCCGCGCCGACCGTGAAGAAAACCGTCATGGAACTCGGCGGCAACAACCCCGTGATCATCTATCCCGACGCGGATCTCGACGCCGCCATCAAGGTTCTCGCGTGGCGGCAGTTCAACAACTCGGGGCAGCACTGTTCGGGACCGGGACGGTATTACGTACACGAGCGCGTGTACGACGCGTTTGCCGCGAAGTTCAAAGTCTACGCCGAGAGCCTGAAAATAGGCGATCCGTCCGACAAATCCGTCGACATGGGTCCGCTCGTGAGCCGCGAGCATCAGCAGAAAGTCAGCGGCTACATTCAGGGCGCGATTGACGACGGCGCAACGCTCCTGTTCGGCGGCGAAGCGTCCGAAAACGGATTTTTCATCACGCCCACGATTTTGACCAACTGCCGACACGACATGACCGCCGCGCGCGAGGAGATTTTCGGCCCCGTCGCGGTGCTGATCCCGTTCACGGACGCGGACGACATCGTCGCCCTCGCCAACGACTCGAATTACGGGCTGTGCGCGCACGTGTGGACGCGCGATATCGGCGCGGGCATGAAACTCATCGGCAAGTTGCACGTCGGCGCGGTGTTCATCAACTGCCAGATGCTGACAAACGAGCAACCGTGGGGTACGTCGATCCGCGAATCGGGCATCGGCAAAGAGGGCGGCACCTACGGACTGCTCGAATTTACGGACGCGAAACTCGTGTGCGTCAACTATAACTGAGAATCGGAGAAATAATATGTCAGACAACAATTTGGAGCGCGTTCCCCTCTATTTCGGACCGCCCGACGGTTTTCCCGCGTCGGACGAACTGCCCGACGGCGTAAAGGTCGTCACGTTCGCGGATCGCGGCGGCAACGCCGTAGACTTCCGCCCCGATGTCGTATACGACGAGCGTGACGGTGAAACGCTGCATTTGCAGTTGTTTTTACCGTCTGACGGTATGATGATGTTCGGTGCGCCGCCGAAAAAACACCCGCTCATCGTGTACGTACCGGGCTCCGCGTGGATGCGGCAGGTCGTACACATGGCACTCGCAAAGATGGTGCGCGTGTGCGAACACGGATACGCCGTCGCCGTCGTGCAGTACCGCCCGAGCGATGTCGCGCCGTTCCCCGCGCAGATTGAGGACGCGAAAACCGCGATTCGCTTCATGCGCCGCCACGCCGACGAGTACCGTATCGACGCGGACAAAATCGCGATATGGGGCGATTCGAGCGGTGGTCACACCGCTGTCTCCGTCGGTATCACGGGCGACGGGCTGCTCGACAACGGCACGTACGGTGACACGTCGTGCAGCGTGAACTGCGTCGTCGACTGGTACGGCGCGACGGAGATCGCCGTCATGAACTACTACGCGGGCGGCATGGATCACATCGCGGCGAACAGCCCCGAGGGTATGCTCATCGGCGGTCTCGATGTTTTTGAGAACCTCGACAAAGCGCGCAAAGTCAGTCCGCTGTACTACCTCGACCCCGAGCGCGCAACCCCGCCCATGCTGATAATGCACGGCGACCGCGACCCGCTCGTGCCGTTCAACCAATCCGTGCGGCTGTACGAAGCGTTGCGCGCACAGGGCAAAACCGCCGAGCTGTACAAACTTATCGGCGGCGCGCACGGCTCAGGCGGTTTCGACGGCGACGAGGCGATAGAGCTGGTGTTGGAGTACGTGGGGCGGTATTTGTCATGAAAAAGTTCGAGTATAAAATCGTCAGATTCCCACTTCTTGACGACTATGACGACTTGGAGCGTCTGCTCAACGAGCTTGGCGCGGACGGTTGGGAACTCGTTGCGATTTGGAACGACAAACTCGCGTATCTGAAACGCGAAATACAGAAACAGGAGACTAATCATGCCACACGACTATAAAATCCTCATCGACGGCAAGCTCACAAAACCCGTGCGCGGCGGCACGATGGATGTGATAAACCCCGCCGACAACACCGTCGTCGCGACGGTGCCGCGCTGTACTGCCGAGGACGTTGACCTTGCCGTGCAAGCCGCCACACGCGCGAAAGCCGCGTGGAAGAACACGTATATCGGCGCGCGCGCGGAGTTGCTCATGAAGCTCGCGCAGATTGTGCGCGACCACGCCGACGAACTCGTCCCGCTCGAAACCGCGCAGTACGGCGGTCCCATCTCCAAGACGCGCAACTTCGACATCAAGTTCGTACCCGGTGAGTTCGAGTTCATCGCGGGTCTCGGGCGCGCGATGACGGGTCACACGATTTCCGCCGACCCCGACGCGCGCGTGATGACCGTGCGCGAACCGCTCGGTGTCGTCGGGCTGATCTCGCCGTGGAATTTCCCGCTCGTCACGGCGGTGTCAAAGCTCGCGCCCGCGCTCATCATGGGCAACACCGCAGTGCTGAAACCCGCGTCGTGCGCGCCGCTCACGGTGCTGAAACTCGCGGAATACGTCGTCGAAGCGGGTTTCCCCGACGGCGTGGTGAACATTGTCACGGGTCCCGGCAGCGAGGTGGGCGAGGCGATTGTGACGCACGCCGGCATTGACAAGATCAACTTCACGGGTGATTCGAGCGTCGGCAAGCGTATTCTGAGCCTTGCCGCGCCGCGCGTCATGCCCGTCGCGGCTGAACTCGGCGGCAAGAACGCCATGGTCGTACTCGACGACGCGAACATCGACGCGGCGGTCGAGGGCGCGACGCACGCGGCGTTCTTTAACTCGGGTCAAAACTGCGGTTCGCCGAGCCGTTTCTACGTGCAGGAGGGGATTTACGACGAGTTCGTGTCGCGGTTCGTGCGCGCGGCGTCGAAGATCATCGTCGGCGACCCGATGAACCCCGATACGATGATGGGTCCGCTCGCGTACATGAAGTGCCGCGAGACCGCCGAACACTACATCGCGTCCGCGAAAAAAGCGGGCTGCCGCGCACTGCTCGGCGGCGATCCGCCGACCGATCCGTATCTCGCGAACGGCGCGTTCGTCCTGCCGACGATCTTCGAGGTGTACGACAACTCGATTGAGTTCATGCAGGAGGAGATTTTCGCGCCCGTCGTCGGCGTGTACAAGGTCAAGACCGTTGATGAGGCGATTGACCTCGTGAACGACTGCCGTTACGGGCTGTGCGCGTCGGTGTGGACGCGCGACTACCGTCTCGGTATGCTCACGCTCGACCAATTCAAGGTCGGCACCGCGTGGATCAACCAGCACCTCGCAATCGTGCCTGAGACGCCGTGGGGCGGTCAAAAGGAGAGCGGCTGGACGAAAGAGAACTCGATTCTCGTCCTCGACGAGTACTGCTACCAGAAGCATATATGGATTCACATGTCCGAGACCCCGCACACGTTCTGGGAAGATCGGATAAAGCTCGATTGATGAGCGATAATCAAGCGTTCTGGGTCGCGGTTGACGCCCTGATCGCCGCGTCGCGGATTGTCATAGACCGTGCGCGCGGCTCAACGCACCCGCACTTCGACTATGTGTACCCGCTCGACTACGGCTATCTCGCGGACACAGCATCGTCCGACGGCGACGGCATAGACGTGTGGCGCGGCAGTCTGCCCGATCCCATGTGCGACGCGATCCTATGCACGGTCGATCTCATGAAACGCGATTCTGAGATCAAGCTGCTGATCGGCTGCACCGAGGACGAAAAAGCCGTGATAATGCGCGCGCACAACAACACGGAGTTCATGAAAGGCGTAATGATACGCCGCGAGGTGCGGTGATCGAGCGGCGCGTTACTTGCGGATTTTGGATTGGGGCATAACAATGATAGTTCGAGCGTGCTATGACGACGACTGCGATAAAGCCGAAAGATTCATCGACTTGCTTGATGTTCCTGAGCGTATTTCACAGGACATCATGGCAATCCAGCAGTTGTTCTTCAATTGGTTATATGACAAGACAAACGACCATCGGTATTGGATATACAGAGACGGTGAGAAATTTGGGTGCAGCTACGGGTCAGATGCGTTTGTTGACTGGCTGAATACCCATTACTTAAATGCTGATATTGAAAAAGCGACGTTCTTGGCGCAAAATGTTGCAATCAAGAGCGTAGATTTGGGCGACGGAACGCCGCAATTGAATTTCTGAGATATAGGAGCAAAATATGTCATCTGTCTGGTCGGCACCGAACCCGATTCTGTTCGGCAACGGCACCGCGTCGCAGGTCGGTGCGGAACTTGCGAAGCTCGGATGCCGCCGCGCGCTCGTCGTGTTCGACAAGGGCGTTGCGAACGCGGGTATCGCGGGAAAAATCACGGATATTATCAAGTCGGCGGGGATTTCGGTCGTCGAGTTCGCCGACGTTCAGGCTGACCCCCCCGATTGGTCGGTTGAAGCGGCGGGCGCGCTCGGTGTCGCGGAGAGCGTCGATTGCGTCGTCGGTGTCGGCGGCGGCTCGTCACTCGACACGGCGAAAGCGGCGAAACTGCTGATCACGAATCCGCCGCCGCTGAAACAGTACTACGGGCGCGAGGGTGTCGTCACGAAACCGTCGGTGCCGCTCATCGTCATTCCGACGACGGCGGGAACGGGTTCCGAATGTACCCCGGGCGGCGTGATAACGGACACTGAGCGCGGTATCAAGACGAACATCGCGGGTGTCGGCTGCGCCGTGACGCTCGGTATCGTCGACCCCGAGCTGACCGTCGGACTGCCCGCGTCCGTCACCGCGAGCACGGGCATGGACGCACTGTGCCACTGCGTCGAGTCGCTGACCTCGGCGCGCGCGAACGATTTTTCGGCGGTCACGGGGCGCGAGGGTATCGCGCTTGTCGCGAAGTATCTCGTGCACGCCGTGGAAAACGGAGCGGATTTGGACGCGCGGCGCGGTATGATGCTCGCGTCGAGCTTGGGCGGCATCTCCATGTCGGGCGCGCTGTGCCACCTGTCGCACGATATCGGGCGCAGTCTCGGCGCGAAGTTCCACGTCGCGCACGGCAACGGATGCGCCGCGTGTCTGCCGCAGGTGCTGGAAGCCGTCAGCGCGGTGAAGCCCGACGAGGTGCATTACTTCGCCGAGTGTTTCGGCGAAAAGTCCGCGTACGACGCGGCGCGCAACCTCATGAAACGCATAAAATTGCCGAATCTCAAACAGCTCGGGTTGGATCGCGGCGCGCTGCTCGACGCGGTACCCGACGAGGTCGTCATGCAGTGCGAGATGGCGGCGAAAGCGGGTATCGTGACCTCGCCGATCCCCGTGACGCGCGAACTGATCGCGGACATCGTGGCGCGCGCGTACGACGAGAACTGATGTCGGATTTCGCGCGGCAGTACGTCAACGAGATCGGCATAGACTCTGAGGGTTTGTCGAAGCGTGAACTCTCGGCGTATCCTTACGCGCTGTTTCCGTCGCTGCTCACGTCGCGGCTCAACATCACGGCACCCGTCACGTTTTTCGTCGGCGACAACGGCTCGGGCAAGTCGACGCTGCTCGAAGCTGTCGCGGTGTTCATGGGCTTCAACCCCGAGGGCGGTACGCGCAATTTCAGATTTTCGACATACGACAGCCACTCGCCGCTCGCAAAACACCTGTACGTCAACCGCGGCGTTCGCAAGCCTACGGACGGTTTTTTCCTGCGCGCCGAGAGCTTTTACAACACCGCGACGTACATCGCATCGCTCGACGACGCGGGCGGTCTCGGCGCACCCGTGATAGGCAGTTACGGCGGCGTGTCGCTGCACGAGAAGTCGCACGGCGAGAGTTTTCTCTCCGTGATAATAAATCGTTTCGGCGGCAACGGGCTGTATCTGCTCGACGAGCCCGAGTCCGCGCTGTCGTTTGTCGGTCAACTCTCGCTGCTGCGCGTGATGCGCGACCTCGCGCGGGACGGCGCGTCGCAGTTCATCGTCGCGACGCACTCCCCCATTCTGACGCGGCTCCCCGACGCGGACATCTTCCAGTTCGCAAACGGCGAGATCGAGAAGCGCGAATACGAGGACACGGACATCACGCGGCTGTACCGCGCGTTTTTCGCGAGCGATAAGATGTTGCGCGAGACGTTGGAGGACTGAATTATTCAATAAAAAATCGCGGGGTTTCCCCCGCGATTTTTCGTTTTGCATCGTTATTGTTACTGCGGTTTATACACGTTTTCGTCGCCGTAGTCGCTGCGGCGCGCGTAATCACCGCCGTTGCCGCCAGAAAAGTGAATGATCGGGCGCGTCATACTCGGCACGAGCAACGGACCGTGTTCCACGCCGTGCGGGAGGTGGATCAGGCAACTGCGCGTCACGCGCACGGGTTCGCCCTCGACATAGAACTCGACCGTCGCGCCCAACTCGGCGGGATTTTGCGGGTCTGTGCCGAAAAAACCAATAAATTCGTCAAAATCGTGCGTGTGCGGCGGTGGTCCCGTGTCGTTCGAGGTCTTAAACCGCATGATCTCCATGTACGGCGCGCCCGCGAGACGCTCCGAGTTTAGGTACAGCAGCAGTTGCAGGAACCCCTGCGGCGCGTCAGGCCATTTGCCCGACGGCGGTGCGTACCGTGTGACGACGTTGTGCGCATACGTGCCGCGCGGTGCGGTCGGCTCGGCGGGCGTTCCCTCGTACGTGTCGGTGTTCAAGTGACACGTGACGCACAGCACGGGTTTTTGCAGACTTTTTATGCGGAAATTGCCGCGCGCCGCGCCGCCGGGTACGAACACCGCGCACGTTTCGGTTATCGTCAGCACATCGTTCTCGATCTGCAACTCTAATTCCGCATTCAGCGATTCGGGGTTGTCGATATCGGAGCCGACGAGTATGAACATCTCGTCGGAGTCGCGGCGGCTCATGCCCAAATCTTCGAGCGGCGCGGTGAACCACTCCGCGCTGACGAAGATGCAGCTCGGATACACGCCGCGATCCATCGTCACTATCGGTTGCGCGCCGCCGTCGGCGAACGCGAAATACTTCTCAGCCCCCATCACGCGCGCCCTATGTTGTTTGCGGTGAAATACGCCGCCTTTGTCGCCGCGCGTATGTTCTTCGGCGTGAGACAGTCGCCGATCTGGTGAAATTCGGGCGCGCAGAACCGCAACGCGTCCGTCTCATCCCACAGCGGACGCTGACCGACCGCGTAGATCACGGTGTCGCACTCGAAAATCACGCAATCGCCCGCCTTATCGGCGACGACGGCACTGTCCGTTATCTCGGTGACACCCGTGCCGAGCGAGAGTTTGATGCCCAGCTCGCGGATTTTCACGTCGAGCGCGATTGCGTGCAGTTGGTTGCCGCCGTCGGACAGTTCGGACAGCATCTCTACAATCGTGACCTCGCGCCCCTGTCCCGCGAGGAAAATCGCGAGTTCGGTACCGACGAGACCGCCGCCGATGATGACGACGCGCTTGCCCGCGAGCGTCGTGTCGACGTACACATCCTCAGCCGCCGCGACGTTCTTCCCGTCGATGCCCTGAATACGCGGCGTGACGGGGCGCGCACCGAGTGCCGCAATCAGCACGTCAGGCGCGATATCCTGCGCGAGTTGCGGCGTTACCGCCGTGTTCAGCCGCAGGTCAATGCCCGCTTCGGCGATGCGTTTCGCCTGTAAATCCAAGTATTCCGAGAGTTTTTCCTTGAACGGCACATCTTTTTCGCACCGCAGCGCGCCGCCGAGTTGTCCCGACTTCTCGCACAGTATCACCTCGTGACCGCGTTCGCGCGCCGTGAGTGCCGCCTGCATACCCGCGACACCGCCGCCCGCGATGAGTACGCGTTTCGTTGACTTCGGCGGCAGTTTCAGCAGCTCGGCTTCGCGCTCAACACCGATTTCGGGGTTGACGGCGCAGCAGAATTGGCGGTTCGCGATCAGGTGCGAGAAGCACGTGAAGCACCGCATACACTTTGTGATCTCGCTCTCGCGCCCCGCGCGCGCCTTGATCGGCATGTCGGGGTCGGCGATAAGTTCGCGCGCGACCTCGATGACGTCGGCGCGACCCGACGCTATCGTCTCCTCCATCAGTTCGGGTTCCGTGAACGCACCGACTGTGGCGACGGGGGTTTTGACGTGTTTCTTTATCTCGGCGGCGAGATACGCGTTGCAACCGTCGGGCAGGAACATCGACGGATGCGTCACGACGAACGCGTCGCGCACCTCGTGGTTCCCCGCCGACGCGTGGATCAAATCGACGTGACCGTCAAGCTCAATCGCGATTTTTACGCCCTCGTCCACCCCGTAGCCCGCGGGATTCGCCTCTGTCGCGGACATGCGGAACTCAATCGGGAACCCGCGTCCGCACTTCTGCCGTATGCGCTCGCACACCGCAATCGGGAACCGCACACGGTTTTGCAGCGAACCGCCCCAGTGGTCGTCGCGCACGTTGATGTACGGCGACAGGAATTGCGACATCAGCCAACCGTGTCCGCCGTGGACGAGCACCATGCCGAACCCGCACTGTTTCGCGAACAGCGCGGCGTCGGCGTACGCCTCAATCGTCTCCTCGATGACCTCCTCGGTCATCGCGAGCACGTGCATGCCCTCACCGTCCGCGTGGGCGATCTCGCCGTGGACGCCTTTGATCTCGACGGGTCCGTAGATCGGATAGCCCGCCGCCTGTGACGCTTCCGCGAACATGCCCGCGTGTTGCAGTTCCGCCACGGGGACGGCACCGTACTGCGAGATGCTCTCGGCGAGCATCGTCAGCGCACCGAGAATCTCGGGATTGTCGAGCGGCATGTGGTTCGCGCCGCCGCGTCCCCGTTTCGAGTCCACGACGCACTCGCCGACGGCGACAGATGCCGCGCCGCCGCGAGCCTTGCGCGCGAAATACGCGGCGGTGTCCTGCGTCGGAAATTCCTCGGAGGTCAACTCCTGATAGCCCGTCGGCGAACCGAAAATGCGGTTGCGGAACACCGTGTTGCCGAGTTTGATCGGCGTAAACAGATGCGGATATTTTTGTGTGTACATACGTACTCCTTTGCGCATATTTATTGGCTAAATAATACAACATTTCTTGCCGTATGTCAAGAATTTTCGGCAAAAGCACGACTGCGCCCGAAAACGGACGCAGTCGAATGGTATTCAGTATGTGCGGGAGGGAAACGTCGATTACTCGGCGTCGCTGAAGCTCTTGATGTCGCGCTCTTGGAACTCGTAGGAACCACCGGGAACTCCTTCCGCGAAGATGAGACGCTCGTGGAACTTCTGGAGCGAACTGCGGTGACCGATCGAGATGATCGTGGTCTCTTTCATACGCTCGAGCAGCATCGAGTACAGCTCTTCCTCGGAGGGTTCGTCCATTGATGCGGTAGCTTCGTCGAAGAACAGATAGTCGGGCTTGTAGAGCATCGCGCGGGCGATACCTGCACGCTGTTGCTCACCACCTGAGAGCTGCATGTTCCAGTGACCAACCTCGTCGATACGATCAACAAGCTGCGTCAGACCGACGTCTTTCAGTGCGCTCTGAATGTCCTCACGCTTGTACGTGTCGGGCGGTTCAGGATAGCTGATGGCTTCGATGAGGGAGCCGATCGGGAAGTACGGGTTCTGCGGCAGAACGATTACGCGGGTGTTCGGCAGAGCGATGTCGCCCTTGGCATACGGCCAAATGCCTGACAGAACGCGGAACAGTGTCGTCTTACCTGCGCCTGTACGTCCCTTGATGAGGATCTTCTCACCGTGTTTGAACGTGAAGTCTTTCGCCGAGATTTGGAGCTTGCCGTACGGCAGGTACACGTCGAGGTCGTGGATCTCCAACTCTTCGGTCGGGCTGTTGCGGAACTGCAACTGCGACTCACGCATTGTCTTGATCGTGTTCTCGTAGTTGGAGTTGAACGCGTACAGACGGTCGGTGACCGCGATGTAGGCTGCAAGTCCCGAGTAGTTGGTCTGGAACCATTTCAGACCGTTCGTCACGTTCAAGAAGATACCCGCGACGTATGTGTAGGTGCCGTAGTCGGGGATCGCGCCGTAGTAGAAGAACGCGGGTCCGAGCAGGAACGAGAACATCAGCATGTCGCCGTAGGCGAGAACCGCCGAGACCCAGCCCATGCGCATCGTCCGACCCATGGTGCGGAACTGGTTGGTGATCGAATCGCCGAGGGTTCCCATCAGACGGGCGTGCTCGACTTCTTCACCTTTCAGAAGCGCGATCTGCTCAGAGTTCTCGCGGAAACGAACCAGCGAGAAACGGAAGTTCGCGTCATACATCTGCTGGTCAAAGGTCAGACGGGTCATCGGTTTGCCGATCCAGTGGGTGAGACCCGTTGTGATCAACGTCCACAGGATTGCGATCCAGAGGAAGTGACCGGGAACCGAGAAGTCGCCGTGTCCGTCAAAACCGCCTTTGAGACCGAATTTCAGCGGAATGATAGCGGACTGGTTCCACAGAATGACCGTGTATGTAACGAACGAGAGAATGTTCTGTACGAACGAGAACGAGTACATCCATGTGAAGCTGATGAACTGCGTGATGTCCTCAGTGATACGCTGATCGGGGTTATCAGTTTCGTTGCCGCTGAGTTGCATTTTGTAGTGGTTGCTGTTCTCCATCCAGAGCTTGAGGTAACGCGCTGTCATCCAACGACGCCACCGAATCGAAATCCAGCTCGAGATGTAACCGTTGAACGTCTGCACCATTGTCTGCGACACGCCGACGACGATGAAAACGAGCATTTGCTGAATCCACTGGGCTGCGTTCTTGTTTGAGAACGAGCTGAGCCAGTCAGCATTCCACGCCGCCATACGGACGCCGACGAACGAGGTGTTGAATACCATCATGAAGATGTTGATAAGCAACATGCCCAAGCTCGCCCACTTTTCCTCTGACAAAACCCAGTACGGATATGTCATCTTGACGATACGCTTCATAACTTCGCCGAACTTCTGCTTTTTCATACCGGCAGAGCCGACAGTCCCAATAACTGCCATGAGTAATTCCTCCTGTTATATTTTGTGACGCTAATGGAAACGTCGACTTAGCCTCTGGAAAGGGGCTGCGATTGCAGGAATTTGCGACCGCGGTTGCGGATCTCACTGCGCTGCGCGTGGAGCACGATAATCGCGAGCGGGATAGTAAATATTGCGGCGATGACGACGATTACGATGATCTGGCGACCGGGACGACCCGTGAACACGCCGTAGTCGGCAAGACCGGGGGCGTAACGTCCGTCATAGTCAACGAGGTCTTTGTAGTCGTTTGCTCTGTAAGGCTCAAACTGCGCGGTGGCTTTCGTCGGATCGAGCGGTACGGAACTGATACCCTTAGCTGCAATAATGCCGCTCTTTGTCGCGTCAATCTTTGCCGCCACAGTACCGTCAGCACCTGTTGTGCCTATAAGCGTACCGTCTTTCGGGTCAACGACATCGATTCCCGCCATCGGTTCGGGGTTGGAGAGATATGTCGCCATATCCATCGTCCACTTCTGAACTGTGACAAGCTCTTTCGCCGCATCGTAGTTGATGCTCAGCGTCGGCATAGCGTACTGCACGCTGGAACCGATTATCAGAGCGACTGTTGTGAAGTCCGTCTCGCCGTTGTATGCGCCGATGTCGTTCTTGCCCGACCACTGCAGGTTGCCCATGACAACACCGTCGAGAAGGACGAACGGGGTTCCCGTAACGCCTGCGAATTTTGAGATCAGCAACATGTTAAACTGGTTATCGGAGCTGGCTGCAAAGCCTTCCGATCCGCCGCCTGTTCTGTCTTTGCCTTCGCCTTCATACAGCAGTTCATGCAGCTTGGCTATCATGTCCTGAAGCGTCTCGCCGTCTTCCATACCGTAGGGAACCGACGCGAGTTTGAGATAACCGTCAACGCTAATGGAGACGTACTTGACGTTCGGTCCTGTGGGAAGCTGAACCGTGGAGGGGTCTTTCCAATAACTCTCAAGCGGATAGAACGGAGGAGGATTCTTGATCTTGGCGATGGTGAAGTCCTCAGACCACATCGTATCGCCCGCTTGATACTGCTCGTACGCCGCGGCGGTCAGCAGTTTGAAGTTCGCGGAGCTGACGTTTGTGGCATCGGGGACGATGTTCTTATGGTTCGTACCCTTGCCGTAGTCGCCCTGCATCTCGCCCTTGCTGTTCGTGAAATAGATCACGCCGTCGAGAAGCGTCTTGCCCGCCAACGCGGGGTACAGCTCGAACTCGGGGTAATTCGCGAGGTCTTCGTCCACTCTGTACTTGCCCGTGCCGTCGATACCCTTATTGTAGGTGAACAACGCCTTTGTCTCGCCGAACTGAACGTAGGTGGGTTCGGAGAAGTAGATCGTGTTGCCCGCAACGGCTTTGAGGAACACTGTGTAGTTGTGCGCCGTGGCGACTGTGGGGTTGATCGTGTAGATATAGTGGTCGTAGAGGTTCGTGACCGTGAAGAAACGGTTCGGAATCTCTGCGTCACGTCCGAACGTCAACTCATATGAGTCGAGGAACGAACCTGTGACCGCCGAGGGCTGCGTGAGGTCGGGAGCCGGTGCCGCAGGTGCGGGTGCCGGATCGGCGGGTGCGGGTGCGGGATCGGCAGGTGCGGGTGCGGGATCAGCAGGTGCTGCTCCGCCGCCCGTTGCGCCAACGAGAACGTACTGGAATCCGCTGGACGTTGTCAGTACGTAAAACGTGCCCGCTGTGACGGATGCGGCGTCTGCCGCCGCGGTGTACCCCGTTACCGCTGTGGGAGCGGGGAGCGGTGCGTAGGCGGCGTCAAACAATCCGTAGATTGTCACGCCATCGGGGATGTTGTTGCCATCGAGACCGGGATCATACGCCCCTGCGGGCAGCGGCCATGTTCCGACGGGGAACGCGGTCGCGAGTTCCGGCGGAACAGCTGCTTCGGCAGAGACCGCCAGGGGTGCCGCCAATGCCACTAACAGAACTATGGCAATGACAAGCGCGAGTGCCTTTTTCATCGAGTTTCCTCCTACTGAAAATAATTGGGATGCGTCCGTGGTTTGATTCTCGCTGTGAAAGGTATTCAAGTTTGCATGAGAACATACAAACATCTCAGTGATTGAATTATAGTACTTTTGTACAAAAAAATCAATAGAAACTTTGCCCGTTCTGATGATTTGTCACATTTGCACAACTTTGCGCGCTCGTTTCAAAATTCGTTTCAAACCGAGCCTTGCCAACGCTCGTTTGTGCAAATTGCGCGGTATGAATAAATTGTGAATTATGACGAAAATGTGAACTGCGCGCCGTCAGCTCCGCGCCGAAATCGAGGATTGCAAGGTACCGCAATATTTTGCAAGGTGCCTTTATTGCGCAGTTTTGTGTCGAACAACGTCAGAATACATATAAGCGGTTTGACGTGATGTGCAAAATGTACAAAAGAGCACATTCAGGCGTGTATTACACGTCCGAACGCACTCTTGTCAAAAATGTCTCACGGTACCGCCGCCGCATCGTATCGGCGGCGCGCCGCGAACTCAGTTCGTCGTCAAACAGCGCGAATACCGCACTGCCCGTGCCTGTCATCGACGCCGCAAGCGCGCCGAGCGAGGTGAGCCGCGTCTTTATCGCATCGATCTCGTGTCGCGTAGGCTCCGTCAGCGCGTCCTCGAACACATTGCCGAGCGCGTCCGCAACCGCGCGCAAATCCCCGCAACGCAGAGCGTCGAGTACGGCGTTCTCGTCGGGGCGACGCGGTGCTTCCACGCTGTCAATCGCCTGAAACAGCACGGGTGTGGACACCGAAAACGCGGGTTTGACGACGACGACGCGGCAATTCGGCACACTCGGCAACGCGCTCAGCACCTCGCCGCGTCCGCGCGCCAACCGCGTCCCGCCGAGTACGCAAAACGGCACGTCCGAGCCGACCTCCGCGCCGATATCCGCGAGTTCGTCGCGCGGCAGTTTCGCGCGGGTCAGCGCATTCAGCGCGATAAGCGTAGCCGCCGCGTCAGCCGACCCGCCCGCGAGACCCGCACCCACGGGTATGCGTTTGCGCAGTGAGAGTTCTATGCGCAGCCGCTGATTCGTGCGCCGCAGGAACGCGTCCGCCGCCTTAGCCGCCGTGTTGCGCATGTCGCTCGGCACATGCCGCAGTCCCGCCGCGACGAATATACCGTCCCCCTCGCGCACTGATACGCGCACGGAGTCGTGCAATTGCAGCGTCGTCATGACGCTCGAAATCTCGTGATATCCGTCGCCGCGCAGTCCCAAAACGTCAAGCGTCAGGTTGATCTTAGCGAACGCGGAAACGGTTAAATCGCCGCTCACTCTGCAAACAACCGCCCCATAATTGCGGTGCCGTCGGGTACGAGTTCCTGCGTCGCCGCGTCGTCCTCGGCGTAGCGCAGACCCGTTTTGCGGTCGTACCGCGAGTCATATATAAGGTACGGCACGGGTTCGCCGTCGTGTCCGCGCGTACTTGTCAGCGTCTTGTGGTCGGATAATATGAGTACGCGGAACGGTTCCCCGCCCTCGCGCAGTCTTTCGACGAGCGGCGCGACGACGCGGCTGTCGAGCCGCCGTATGGCTTCGAGTTTACCCTGCAAATCGCCGTTGTGCGTACATTCGTCGGGTGCTTCGACGTGAATCGCGGCGAACGGGTGCGATTTCAGCGTCTCAATCGCGGCATCGACCTTGCCCTCGTAGTTCGTGTCCAACTCCCCCGTCGCGCCGTCCACAAATACGCGTTCAAGTCCCGTCAGCGCGGCGATACCGTGGCACAGCGGCACGGCGGAGATCACGCCGCCCGTTTTATTATAGTGTTCGACGAAACTCGGCAGTTTCACCGCCGTCCCCTCCGCCCAGAACCACACGCAGTTCGCGGGCAGCTTGCCCTCGGCGCGGCGTTTCTCGTTCAGCGGGTGGTGATTCAGCGTCTCGAACGCGCGTTTCATGAGTGATTTCAGCACCTCGGCGTTGCCCGAACCGCTCGGCAGCAACGCGCCGATCACCTCGCCCAAATGGTCGTGCGGCGGCGTGAGCTTCAGCCCCTCGACGGTCGCGCCCGACTGCACGACGATGTGGCGGAACGACTGCGCGGGGTATACGACAACCCCCGCCGCGTCAGCCGCGCGCTTGAACGTCGGATCGGCGAACAGCGCGGCGACGATATCCTCGGACTCCGCGCCCTCGATGCTCCCCGCAGAGTGCGACAGTATTTTCAGCTCCGCGAACGGTTTGTCCGCGTCCTCCAACGTCACCATGTTGCAGCGATACGCGATATCGCCCGCATTGAGCGCGATACCTGTCGAAGCGGCTTCGAGCGGCGCGCGCCCCGTGTAGCACTCGCGCGGGTCGCACCCGAATATCGACAAAATCGCGGTGTCGCTGCCCGCGGGCAACCCGTCGGGGCAGTTTTTCACGCGACCGAGTACGCCCGCCGACGCAAGCGCGTCCATCGCGGGTTTTTCGAGGTATTCGAGCGGCGTCTTGCCGCCAAGCTCAGGCACCGCGTTGTCCGCCATGCCGTCGCCGATGATGAGAACGTATTTCATGTGGGTACTCCTGTTTATGTGATATTCTCGCTAATATGTCTTTTGTGGGGGCGATGTCCGCATCGCCACTTGTTTTTTTGCACCGCATTGTCATTCAGAGCGAAGCGAAGAATCTCATGCGCGCGACTTGCCCACCGCTGTCATTCTGAGCGAAGCGAAGAATCCCCCTTGATTACCGATTAATCTCGCGACTTGCGTCGCGGGCGTTTTTAATCGTTTCGCAACTCTGTCCGCGCTCGCCGCGCGGCGTTACTTTCTTTCGGGAGAAAGTAACCAAAGCCCGCAGGGGCTTGCGAGCCCCTTGACCCCGAGACACCGCGCCCTTCGCGCTTGCGTGAGACGCGCGAACGGCAGCGGCGGCGAGGGTGGGCAAAAACCGCGACT
>JAISJJ010000042.1 GCA_031261585.1 Oscillospiraceae bacterium | reverse complement strand
TTTCGGAAAGGGGGTGCCGCTCGCAAGCGGCGGGGGTTTGTTCCCCGACCAACGTAGCCCTCGTCCCCCCCACTCCCAATTCTTAACTGACATATCCGTCGCCGCCGCGCAAACACTACGGCTGAGGTGATTCACATGAAACATACATTGCGCGCCGCCGTATGCGGTGTTCTCGCGGCGGTCATGCTCTGCGGCAGCGCGTTTGCGGCGACGGCGGGCGGCGCGGTGATATATAAGGTCAAGTCGGGCGACACGCTGTGGGCAATCGCGCGCGGGTACTCTACGAGCGTCACGGAACTCATGCGCATCAACGGGTTGACGTCCGATCTCATCATGCCCGGCATGTTGCTGATCGTCTCGTCGCCCGCCGCCGCTGAGACGAAAGTATACATTGAGTACACGATACGCCGTGGCGACACGCTCGGCAAGATCGCGGAGGCGTTCGGCGTTGAGATGCTGTCGATGCGCGTGCTGAACGGCATATCGGGCGACAAGATTTACGCGGGTGACACGATAAAGGTTCCCGCGGACTACTTCGAGTATACGGTCAAATCGGGCGACACGCTGTGGGCGTTGGGACAGCATTTCGGCGTGGGATTCGCGCGGATCATGGTCTATTCGGGTATCGACAGCGCGGATTTGCGCGTCGGTCAAATTTTGAAAGTACCCGCGGCACCCGAGATTCCCCAGCCGCCCGCACCCGCGCCCGCGCCGACGAAACCGACGGTCACGTACTCGGAATACTACGTCGCGCGCGGTGACACGATATGGGATATCTCCGTGCGCTTCGGCATACCGATGACGGAACTGCTGAGCGACAACAACCTCACGATGGAGTCGGTGCTGAACCTCGGGCAGAAGCTGAAAATCGCGAGACACACGGTTCCCGTAAAATCCGTGCCGAGCGCGAAATACGGCGAGTACCTCGACTGGTGGACGGAGGCGCAGTACGTCGTGCCGATAGGCAAGACGGTAAAAATCGTCGATTTCGACACGGGCGCGTCGTTCACCGTGAAACGCACTATCGGCGCGGGTCACGCGGACAGCGAACCGCTCACGAGCGCGGACACCGCAAAGGCTAAAACCGTATTCGGCGGCTACACGTGGACGCCGCGCGCCGTGATCGTCGAGGTGGACGGGCGCAGAATCGCGGGTTCGATGTCGTTCTACCCGCACGACGTCGAGAGCATCACGGACAACGGCTTCAACGGGCATTTCGACCTCTATTTCGCAAACTGCATACGCCACGCGGACGGCAAACCCGACCCGAACCATCAGAAAATGGTTGAAAAAGCGGCAGGGGTTTAGGCAATTAACAGTTAACAATTAACAGTTAACAGTTGGCGGGGGTTGGACGAGGGTTGCGAGGGACGGGGACAAACCCCCGCCGTCTGCGGACGGCACCCCCTTTCCGAAAGGGGGCGGGGTTGGACGAGGGTTGCGATTGCGTTGGATAACGGGTCGTAGGGGCGATTACCTGTGCCCCGAGGGGTATTAATCGCCCGCCCCTCGTCCTCCGTCCCTCGTCCTCCGTTTCTCGTCCCTCGTCCTTGCCCCCTTTCGGAAAGGGGGTGCCGCTCGCAAGCGGCGGGGGTTTGCCCCCCGTCCTGCTCTCGTCCCCACGTTCTAACCTCTAACCTCTAACCTCTAACATCTTACATCTCCCAAACGAAAGGACAAATATGAAACGTATATTTACTTTGCTGCTCGCTTTACTGATATTTTCGAGCGTTTGCATGACCGCCGCCGCCGTTGAGACGGCGGACAACGAGTTCACGGTCAAGCGCACGGCGAGACAGGACGGCAAGACTAACGGCGACTTTGTCGCCATCGCGGAGGACGCGGAGATATCGCGCGGCGTGGGCGGCGACGTATACGCGCTCGGGCGCAACGTCATAGTCACGGACGACGACAAGCTGCAAAACATCGCGGTCGGCGGCGCGAACGTCAACGTCAGCGTCAAGGACGCGCGCAACATCTACGCCGCGGGCGCGGATTTGAACGTCCGCGCGGACAACGCGGCGGGCGTGTACCTCGCGGGTCTCGGCGTGACGCTGACGGGCGACGCTACGGACGCGTACGTCGTCGCGGGTTCCGCGCACATCGACGGCAACATCAAGGAAAACCTCGTGATCCGCAGCGACAACGTCGTGTTCGGCGACGACGCGACGGTCGGCGGCAGGGTCACGATCTACTCGAAAAAACACGCGACGCTGCCCGACTCGATAGATTCGACGCGCGTCACGTACAAAAGCCCGTCGCTGTTCGGCAAGAACGCCGACGCGCAGAACACGGGCGGCGCGCCGACGGGGATACGCCGCATCACGCTGATTTTCATGGTGTCGGGCGTCGTCGCGGCGGTGCTGCTCTCGCTCGGGCTGAACGCGACGCGTCCCGAGTTCTTCTCGGGCAAGGCGGACGGATTCCGCCGCCGCGTCTGGGGCGATCTGATTCGCGGTCTCGCCGCAATTATCGTCCTGCCCGTCGTCGCGGTCGCGCTGTTGTTCACGGTCGTCGGCGTGCCTATCGGCGTGCTGCTCGCGGCGGCATACGCTATCGTGCTGTACCTCGCGCCCGTCGTCACGGGTACCGTACTCGGGCGTGTGATCTTCAAGCGCATGAACCGCTTTGCGTCGGGCGCGATCTGCGTCGGTATCTTGAAAATCCTCGCGCTGATACCGTGGTTCGGCATGTTTGTATCACTCGCCGCCGCGCTGTACGGCATGGGCGCGGTGGTCGGCGCGGTGAAATTCCGCAGTCACGAGAGAATCGAGAACGCGAAAGTACCCGTAGAGATTATATAGGAAAAATCGGAGCATAATAGGAGCAGGAACGTCGAAACAACGCACAACCCCACCGTAGGGGACGCCGCCCTCGGCGTCCCGCGCGCAATTTCGACAAACGCACAGCCCCGAAATGGGGCGAATCACAAAGGAGACAACATGAGCCACAACCACCATCACAACGAACCCGAAAAGACCAGCTACAACTCCGCGATGAGCGCGGCGGCGGTTCACGCGCTGAACACGCAGTCGTTGCAGGGCGGGCAGTCGTTCTCGATAAGCGGCGCACCGTCGCTCGGGGTCAACAACTTCCCGTCGTCCGTGATAACCGCCGACGCGATGTTCAACGCGCAGCGCAACAGCCTGTACGACAGAATGTACGGTCCGCTGTTCTCGAACCTGAACGCCGTCGGTTCCCCGATGAACGTCGGTATCGCAAGCACGGGCGAGATGACGGGCGAGATTCCGTCGTTCGGCAACACGCAGAACTACAACACCACGCCGCTGTCCTCGTGGGATATTTACCAGCGCGTGGGCTACGTGCCGTACACAAAATCGGGCGGCGACAACGTCGCACCGACGGCGAACTGAGTGAGGACGCAAACGCGCGGGGTTCGGTGAAAATCGAACCCCGCGCGTTTTTTGCGGCACCTCGTCTTTTTGTGGAAACTGCACAAAATTACAAAAACACCTAAAAATTTTACACGAAAGCATTGACAAAATTTGCATGACATGCTAAAATGCGGTTGTAGTCGGGAGCGGCTAACATTTTACAGGAGGCAAAGTCGTGAAAAAGACGAAGAAGCTCATCGCGATGTTGTTGGTATTCGCCGTCATGCTCTCGGTGTGTTCGCTGACCACACTTGCCGCCGACGAAACCAAAACGAATGCCGATACGGGGGTTGAAGCAAAAATCATCAAACCGATAGGAACGATAGTGGGCGGTTATATTCTGCCCGACGGTGCGGTAGTTGTACCCGGTAGTCTGCAACTTGAGCCTGTATATCGTGTAAACGGGGCGGGAAGCGGTCTGATTTATAGCGGTATATGCTTTGTTGTAATATTCTTTGCGGGTTTACCGGTTCAAGTCCAAGTGCTGATGCAGATTTTTAATATTGCCGCAGGAATGTACATTAATTATCTGCAGTCTCTGAACCCAACGATTCCATATTATTCTCAAAACTACATAAATTCTATGCAGTTGTATAATTTGTTGTCGATGCAATACGGATCGTTTATGCCGTAAACGATAGGCGAGCAGAGGGCGGCGGGATGACTCGCCGCCCTAATGCAACTGTGGCGTGGGAGGTCTGCAATATGAGTATTAACTTCTTCACAAAACGCGCGCGAAAAATGGAGTTTGCGATAGCCATTGCCGCAAATTTACTTATCATAATCATACTATTCGTGGATAAAGGTGAGCCTATTCACCCGCTTGGATTCGTGCATAGCGCATTCTTTATTGTTGCTGAAACAGCATTGTTCGCATGGCTGCAACTGCGCGAGCGGAAACATGGCGAAAAGGCTCCGCGATCCATGTATGCGGAGCTGTGGTTTGCTACCGCATCGGCGTGGTCGGCGATGGCATTTGTGTATATATGTCTAAGGGGGACAGACTTTTTTTATGTGCCAAAGGGGAGTAGTTTCAGAGACATGGTTCTAAGTGTACCTGGGTTAGCGTTAGTTTTATTTGCGGTTTTTGTTCCACTGTTATGGCGCGGAATGACGCTTTACCGCAAGTTGAAAAGCCGCAAATCGCGCGGCGGCAGATAACGTTGGAAATGTTGACTGTTGAGAAGTTCAGTTGGCTGCGGTTAGTTGGCAACGCGCGGCGCAAACCGCGCGTTGCGATTAAATGAAAATTTCAGCGTGAGGTGAACCGCATGAAAAAGACCGCGTTCAAGCGCGCTGAGCGAAAAATGTCGCGCAACCTGATATTAATTTTGAGCGCGGCGGTTGAGATCACTTGCGCGTTGTTTCTTAGTGTTCTCAGCGATGATTCGCCGCAATACAGTAAGGTCGCGGACATTTTAATGATGATCCTCGTTTTCTGTTGCGCAATAGTGACTATACGCAACCACAAAAAGGGCGTTAACGACAGAAAACCTATCCTCGACACAATCGAACCGATATACAGTGCCGCATTGCTCGTGTTCACCGCGTATCAATGGAGCGCGTTTACCGCGATAAAACGCGGTTACATTCTCAGGGGTGAACCGCTCGTTACGCTGAAAGCGTTTGAGTTGCGAAACGCGTTACTGTTGCTCGCGTTCACGGTCTGCGCCGTCGGTCTGCTCCTGATACTTCCGATAGCGGTGTTCATAAGAAAACATAAGCGCGATGAATAACTTAACAAAAAGGAGATGCAATCATGGACGACAACTTCAAAATCTTTTACACTCCTCCCGATAAAGTCTCCCCTCTTGACATGAGCAAGTACACTTTCGGCGGAACGGGGAGCGTGTACGCAGACAAGATGGGCATAAGTTATCAGGCGGGCAAGGTCGGCACGATCAATGTCATTGAAAACGGTCGCGCAATCAAACTGATGCGCGTTGACGGCAGCGGTCAGTACGAGGGCGATTGCAAGGGGTTGTCCGCGGGCAATTACGAGATGATCTTGATCACTTTTAACGACGACAGCATACCTGCCACGTTCGATCTCGGCATACTCATGCTTATCCCGGGCGACCCGATTGACCCGAAATATATATCCGATCTGCTCAACTCGATATAGCCGAGCGGCGAATAACACAATAAGAGACGCAAGCACGCGCGGGGTTCGATTTTCATCGAACCCCGCGCGTTTTTTTTTGCGGCACCTCAGCTTTTTTGTGGAAACTGCACAAAATGGGATAAAATACAATCGGAATCAGGCACGTTTTTGATGTGAATTATACTAATTGCACAAAATTACAAAATTATTAAAAAATATTCCAATAAGTGTTGACAAAATCTGTACTGTATGCTAAAATATGGTTGTAGTCGAAAACGGCTAACATCATACAGGAGGCAAAGTCATGAAAAAGACGAAGAAGCTCATCTCGATGTTGTTGGTATTCGCCGTCATGCTCTCGGTGTGTTCGCTGACCACACTTGCCGCCGAGATAAAAGCGCGCGACGATACGGGGGTTGAAGCAAAAATCATCAAGCCGCTAACCTCGAGCAACGGTTATAAACGCACGTCTCACGAGGGAATCTTAAAAAAATCCGACGACAAGTACGCACTTCAAACATCAGTCGACAGCACGACCGTCCTTTTGCCGGTCGGTAGACTTGATGTTAATGTAAACGATGACGACGCTTTTTCGGATTTTCTCGAAAATGAATTTATCAGCGACACAATGAAAGCTGAGATCGCTATCTTGCGAGAGCAAATGCAGGAGATAGGCTACCAAGGATATACAGTAACCGTCTACTCTACAGAATTGGCGGAAGAAGACTCAGGTGTTCCTGATCTCCCGGTTAGAAAAATCAGCGGTGGACGCCGTGTCGGCGGTCTTATTTCTAACGGTTGGACATACGGTCCTTACAGCGGGATAATGATGGCGATCGAAGAGGTAGTGCTGACCGGTCTCGACACAGGTTACCAATTCGTGGGAAACGGCGCAGGTGCGCGCAATTTAGCAGCTAACCTGATCGGCGGCGTGGTTACAATCACAGGACTGGCGTCCGGCGCAATTGGTGCCATCAGTACAGGTGTATCCTTGCTAACGTGGTTTGCGCAAACAGCAGGTACCGGAACCAGTTTTTCGGGTTCCTACAGCGACTACTTGCAAGTATGCGTTAACTATAATATGACAATTCGGAATGCCTATATCCCCGGACTTGTGCTTGGTGCTTCAACGCGCAAAGTAACCATCAACGAGATTCATACAAAGCAATATTATTACAATTCAGGATATGGCAACTATGTTGAAAGCCATCGTTATCCGAATACAACAATGCAGACACCGTCCTTTGCGAATATATTGCCTGTCGCGTTCATAAAGGCAAGTACGGGACAGTTGGCGCAGATGGAATACATAACGATAAAGTTTGGAGATACGACTTTCGTGTCGTGAGTGGCATACAATAACATGACATGAAAAGAGGACATATCAGTGAAAAATCCAAATAAAACGCGAACCGCCATAGCAATCTCGGCAATAGTGATTGTAATTATTGCGGTGTTACTGTGGCTCCCCGGACGCCCCGTAAAATCAGGCGCGGCGGTAACCGAAATAATATCTGTCAGTTATCACAGAGAAGATCAAACAGCGTATCTTGACTTAGACAAGGTGCTCAGTGCCGTCAAGCTCATTGAGAGCAGCCGTTTCAGCACAAAACCCAAGTCAGTGCCGCTCAGCGGCATCACATGGGAAATTGAGGCTCGGGCAGGCGAAACCCCGGTATTCATTACCTTGGGCAGTGAGGCGTACAGTATCCAAAACACCAAATCGAAAAGTATAACAAACCACGAACTCGTCATGGCGGAGCTTGATAACGCATGGCTCAGATGATCTGGCACAACGCGAAACGCAGGGGCGATTGCCCCTGCGTTTCGCGTGCTTTTTCGCGCTTTACTGCGTGAACCGCACGTCTATTGTGCCGTTCGAGGTGTGTACGTCGAGCGATTTGTCGCCGCCGCCCATGTCTGTCGGCAGATTGCTTGACCCGTTCGACGTGCGCGAGCGAACGGAATAGTCGCGTATCGCGCCCTCAATCGTACCAGACACGCGCGAATTTGACGTGCGCAGGACGATCTTCGCGGCGGCGATATGTTCCGCGCTGATGCGCGAATTCGACGTTGTGAGCGTCAAATCGCCGTCGGCGCGCACATTTGACGCCTCGCACCGCGCGTTGGAGGTCGACGCGGAGATAGCCACCGCGTTCACGTTGTCGAGCGTGATACGCGCGTTCGACGAACTCACTTTCAACGCGCCGCCGACCGACAGATCGCGCACATCGACGTGCGAGTTCGACGTCGCAAGCGTGAGTGAGCGCGTCAACGCGACGGACGATGCCTCGATGTGCGCGTTGCGCGTCGTGAGTTCTATCGCGCCGTCGAACGTCGCGGGTATGGAGACGATTATCGGCTGCGTAACGCCGCCGAACAGCCCCCTCAGCCCGAAAATCCCGAAATACTCCCGCGTCGGCAGGTTCATCACGGCGCGCACGGTGAGCACACCGCCGACTACGCCGACCTCGTAGCGTTTTTTCTCGGTGTTGTGGTAGTCGAGCGTGATATGTCCGTCGCCCGAACGCCGAAGAATCACCGCGCTGTTCACGTCGTTGACGCGTATCGCGGTTATCGTCTCGCCGTCGAAATCGTGCTCGGCGGCGGCGGTGTCGGTGCTGTCGCCCTGCTTGCTCTCGGTCAGATCAGCGACGATCTCGTCGATACTCCGCAGCGACGCGACGGCTTCCGTCTCGCTCATGCCGTCCTCCTCGCGGTCGTCGAGAATCTCCGAGAAGTAGCTGATCGTGCGGTCGATCTCGTCCTGCGGCAGGTGCGCAAGACGGCGGCGCAACTCCGCGAGAAATTCGTTTCTGTTCAGGTCACCCATTGCTCTGCCC
This sequence comes from Oscillospiraceae bacterium, assembly GCA_031261585.1. Taxonomy (GTDB): domain Bacteria; phylum Bacillota; class Clostridia; order Oscillospirales; family Oscillospiraceae; genus JAIRRO01. Next base: position 5,110 of record JAISJJ010000042.1, on the reverse strand, counting down.
TCCGTGCTTTATAAATTCGTATACGTCCATGACGGCTTTCCACTCCTCGAGAAACTCCGCGATCCGCGCGCGCCCCGCGTCGAGCAGGCGGTAGTACTTGCGCAGTCGGCTGTTGTGCTCGACGCTGTACACTTCGAGCAACCCGCCCGATTCGAGCCGTTTGAGTATCGGGTACAGCGTCGATTCCGATATCTCGACGCACACGCCGAGGTCCTTGACGATCTTGTACCCGTAGGAGTCGCCGCGTTCCAGCGACGCGAGCACGCAGACTTCGAGCATTCCGCGTTTCAATTGTTGATCCATGATAACCCTCCTTTCGCGTTATACTATACCACACATAGTATGATGTGTCAAGGGGTGAATGCGAATAATCTCTAACTTTTTCGTCAAAGCCAAACCCCCGTCATTGCGAGCGCACGAAGCAATCCAGAACCTCGTTTCTCCGTCCAAACCCACGTAAAACGAGGGGTTGGACGAGGTTACGGGGGACTGGATTGCTTCGCGCGGCTCGCAATGACGAGGGTTTTAGACGCAAAAAAGTAACCGTAGTAGCCGTGGAGAAAAAATCTCAGCGGTCACTCAGCACTTTTTCCTCAATCACGTCAAAATCGTACTCAAACAGCTCGTTGGGCGTGACGGAGAAGATCACGCACAGCGTCTCGATGTTCTCGTAGCGGATTGACCGCGTTTGATTGTTTATCATGCGGCTGAAATTCTGATAACTCATGCCGAGTTGCCTGTAAAGCCAATATTTTGTCTTGCCGTGCCGCTCCAACAGCTCGGTTACGCGCAGTTTGATCATATGACCACCTCGTTATATAATGTGTACATATATATTAACGAGGATGTGATCTTTACATATAGACTATTACATGATATAATGTAAAAAGAAAGTTTTAATAACGCACACAGGAGGTAAATGTCATGCCCAACTATAAGACGCTGTATCTCATGCTGTTCAATCGCATTACGGACGCTATTGAACTGCTGAAAAAAGCGCAGCAGGAAGCGGAGGATCGTTTCTTAGAAGATTCGGAAACAGAGGACGATGAGGAGAACGACAATGAAGATAACAGCGAACGGGAATAAGCACGCAAAAAGACGGGGGGGAACAAACCCCCGCCGTCTGCGGACGGCACCCCCTTTCCGAAAGGGGGCAAGGTTGGACGGGGGTTACGTGACCTCCCACCGCCGCCGTTCGGCGGCACCTCCCTCTATGAGGGAGGCTTGGACGGCGCATTCCAAAAAGCCACCCTCTATGAGGGCGGCTTGGACGGCGCGCTCCAAAAAGCCTCCCTCTCAGAGGGAGGTGCCGTCCGCAGACGGCGGAAGGAGACCCCCGTCCAAACGTCCATCGTCCCAGCCCCCTTTCGGAAAGGGGGTGCCGACCGCAGTCGGCGGGGGTTTGTCCCCCGTACTGTTATCATACAAAAACAGCGCGTTCGTCACCGAACGCGCCGTCTCATATTACCTTACCATCACACCGCCGCGAGTATCGCAATCTCGCCGTCCTCTACGCCTACCGTTACCGCGTCGCCGCTCTTTACCGAGCCGTCGAGCAGTTTCTCCGCCGCCAAGTCCTCGACCGCCGATTGAATCGCGCGGCGCAGGGGTCGCGCACCGTACACGGGGTCGAAGCCGCGCTCGCTCAGCAGATCCGCCGCCGCGTCGTCCACGGTCATCGTCACGCCCATGTCCGCGACGCGGCGCGTCACGATGTCGAGCATGTTCAGGCTGATCTTGCGAATGTCCTCGCGCGAGAGCTGGTGGAACACAATCGTGTCGTCAATGCGGTTCAGGAACTCGGGCTTGAACACCATTTTCAGGTCGCTCATCACCGTGTCGCGTATCTCGCGCTGTTCCGAAACGCCCGAGCCGCCGAGGTCAAAGCCCATCACCTTGCGTTTTTCCGTGATGTTGCGCGCGCCGACGTTTGAGGTCATGACGATTATCGCGTTCTTGAAGTCGACGTGCCGCCCCTGCGAATCGGTCAACCGTCCGTCCTCCATGATTTGCAGCAGGATATTGAACACGTCCTCGTGCGCTTTCTCGATCTCGTCGAACAGAATGACGCTGTACGGGCGGCGGCGCACCTTTTCGGTGAGCTGTCCGCCGTCGTCGTACCCGACGTAACCCGGGGGCGAGCCGATCAGCTTCGACACCGTGTGTTTCTCCATGTACTCCGACATGTCCACGCGCAGCATCGCGCTCTCGTCGCCGAACATCGCCTCCGCCAACGCCTTGCACAGCTCGGTTTTGCCGACACCCGTCGGTCCGAGGAACAGGAAACTGCCTATCGGACGGTTGGGATCCTTCAACCCGACGCGTCCGCGCCGAATCGCCCGCGCCACCGCGCTCACAGCTTCGTCCTGCCCGATAACGCGTCGGTGCAGCACATCTTCGAGTTTCAACAGCCGCGCGGACTCCGCCTCGGTGATACTCGTGACGGGGATTCCCGTCCAGCCCGACACCACAGCGGCGACATCCTCCGCGCCGACACTGCGGCGATTCTCGGACTTCGCGCCCTCCCAAATCTGCCGCTCGGCGGTCAGGGTTTCCTCGATACGGAGCTTGTCGCGGCGCAGTTCAGCCGCGCGCTCAAACTCCTGATTGCGCGCCGCCTCGTCCATCGCGCCCGCTGTTGCGTCGCGCTGTGCCGCGAGTTCGCGCAGATGCGGCGGCAGATGCAGTGACTGCATACGCACGCGCGACGCCGCCTCGTCGATGAGGTCAATCGCCTTGTCGGGCAGGTATCTGTCCGCGATGTACCGCGACGACATGGTGACGGCGGCGTCAATCGCCTCGTCGGTGATTTCGAGTTTGTGGTGCGTCTCGTACCGCTCGCGCAGTCCGTGCAGTATCGCGACGGACTGTTCGGGCGTGGGTTCGTCAATCGTCACGGGTTGGAAGCGGCGTTCGAGAGCCGCGTCTTTCTCGATATACTTGCGGTATTCGTTAATCGTCGTCGCGCCGATGACCTGCATCTCGCCGCGACCGAGCGCGGGTTTGATGATGTTCGCGGCGTCGATGGCACCCTCGGCGGCACCCGCGCCGATGATCGTGTGCAGCTCGTCGATAAACAGTATGATGTTTTTCGACGCTTTCACCTCGTCGATAGCCGCCTTGATGCGCTCCTCAAAGTCGCCGCGGTACTTCGTCCCCGCGAGCATACCCGTGAGGTCGAGCGACACGACGCGCTTGCCTTGAAGCGTCTCAGGCACGTCGCCCGCGATGATCTTCTGCGCCAGACCCTCGGCGACGGCAGTCTTGCCGACACCGGGTTCGCCGATCAGCACAGGGTTGTTCTTCGTGCGCCGCGACAGTATCTGGATCACGCGCTCGATCTCGTCCTCGCGCCCGATAACGGGGTCGAGCAGACCGTCGGCGGCGCGGTCGGTCAGGTCGTTCGAGAACTGGTCGAGCGTCTTTGTCTCGTCGCGGTTGCGCGCCCGAGCACCGCGTGTCATCTGGACGAACTCGGCGTTTCCGAACATGTTGAGCACGTCGGTGTACAGCTTGTTGAGATCGCCGCCCGCCTTGCCGATCAGCTTCGCGCCGACCGATTCGGACTCGCGCAACACGCCCATGAGCAGGTGCTCCGTGCCGACAGAGCCGTGTCCGAGCCTGTTCGTCTCCATGACCGCGAGCTGTACCGCGTGTTTCGCGCGCTCCGTCAGCCCCTGAAACGGCATCTCACCGCGCACACCCGTGCCGCAGTATTTTTCAATCAAATCGCGTATGAGCGCGGCGTCCAATCCGTTGTCGCGCAGTACTTTCGCGGCGACGCCCTGTCCCTCGCGCGCCAGCGCGAGCAGCAGATGTTCGGTGCCGACGTGCGCGTGACCCAGTTCCGCCGCCGCCGTGTGCGCGAGTTCGATAACGCGGTTCGCGCTCGGCGTAAAGTTGTTGTTATTTCTCGGTGGCATAGTTGTGTTTCCTCCTGTTTGCGTAAAATCATGTGGTGCGTGTGTAGGGGATGCAGGACGGGGGACAAACCCCCGCCGGCTGCGGTCGGCACCCCCTTTCCGAAAGGGGGCGGAGACGTTTAGACGGTGGACGAAGAACGTTTGGACGATGGACGGGCGATTTGTAATCGCCCCTACGACCCGCTTTCCAACGTTCCGTAGCCCTCGTCCAACCTTGCCCCCTTTCGGAAAGGGGGTGCCGCTCGCAAGCGGCGGGGGTTTGCCCCTCGTCTCCGCAACCCGCGTCCTAATTGTCAATTGTACATTGTCAATTGCCGTCGATTGCCTTGATCTGATCCCTCAGTTTTGCCGCTTCCTCGAAGTCCTCGCGGAACACGGCGTTGTTCAGGCTCGCGCGGAGCACGTTGACCTCGCGGCGGTGCGCCATCATATCGTCGAACTGCGGCGGTTCGCTGACCAGCGTTGACGAGCTCTGCCGCGTCTCCGGTTCGGGCGGCGCGCCGAAGAATCCCGTCAGCAGACCGTCGGGGATTCGCGCGTTGTCGCGTCCGAACGCACCCGCAAAGTCTCCGAACGCGAGACCGCGCGGCAGTCTGAACTGTCCCGAAAGTCGGTCGATTCGCTCGCGCAACCCCTCGCGCTCGGCGCAGGCTTCGCACAGATGCGTCTCCGTGACGTCGCCGTTGATGTTCTCGCTGTAAAAATATACCGCGTCGTTATCGCAATGACTGCATTTCATTACCAATACTCCTTGAATGTGTTATGAATGTTGCCGATGACATAGAAAATTTATACGCTCGGTCGGGCAAAGCCCTCCGCGTCGCTTTTGTTGCGACAGGTTACGCCGCTCTCGCGGCGGCGCGCGTCAAACGGTCAGCGGATTTTGATTGTGTGAGCGGATTGCCAATACTCCTTGAATGTGTTATGAATGTTGCCGATGACATAGAAAATTTATACGCTCGGTCGGGCGACATGGGGCGGGCGATTGGTAATCGCCCCTACAACCCGTTATACGACGCAATCGCAACCTACGTCCAACTCCCGTAACTGTTAATTGTTAATTGTTAACTGTTAACTGACTACACGTTTATCAATATCTGCTTGAAAATCGCGGCTCGCACCGTGTCCCGCGTCTCGGGCGGCACCTCTCTCAGCGCATTGTTCCCGATCGCCGCGAGAATTAA
>JAISJJ010000157.1 GCA_031261585.1 Oscillospiraceae bacterium | reverse complement strand
GCACCTCTCTCTGAGAGGGAGGCTTTTTGGGAACGCACCGTCCAAGCCTCCCTCATAGAGGGAGGTGCCGCCGTAAGGCGGCGGTGGGAGGTCACGTAACCCCCGTCCAACCCCAAGCCCCCTTTCGGAAAGGGGGTGCCGTCCGCAGACGGCGGGGGTTTGTCCCCCGTCCTGTTACCGTCCCCGCCCACCAACCAACCCCAAAACAAGAAAAAAGACTGCGGGCGAACGCCCGCAGTCTTTTTGTGTGCTTGTTTTACTATGCTTAGCTGACCAGCTCGACTGCCTTGACGGCTGCCGCGCCCGCGTCGGGGGTGTATGCGTCCGCGCCGATTTCGTCGGCGAACGCCTGTGTGATCGGCGCGCCGCCGACCATGATCTTGATGCCCTTTTCCTTGACGCCCGCGGCGATCAGGGAGGTGACGACGGTGCGGAGGGAGTCCATCGTGGTCGTCAGCAGTGCGGAGGCGGCGACGATCTTCACGTTCGGCTCGTTGTTGACCGCTTCGATGAACGTCTCGGCGGGAATGTCGATGCCGAGGTCGACGACGCGGAAGCCCGCGGACTCGATCATCAGCGCGACGAGGTTCTTGCCGATGTCGTGCAGGTCGCCCTTGACGGTGCCGATGATGTAGGTGCCGAGCGCGCCGACGGAGTCGCCCGCGAGGTGCGGTTTCAGGACTTCAACGCCCTTTTTCAGCGTCTTGGCGGCGACGAGCATCTCGGGAACGAAAATCTCGTTCGCCTGGAACTTCGCACCGACAACGCCCATTGCGGCGATCATGCCCTCGTTGAGGATCTCGTTGGGGTTGATGCCCGCTTCAAGTGCCTCTGTGACGAGACCCTCGATCAGCTTGACTTTGCCGTTCTCTACGGCTGTGGCGACTTCTTGAATTGATGCCATGATATTGCCCTCCTGTTGTTAAATTTCTATACTTAGTGCCGCACAGCGGCTTGCACTACACAATATCTGCGCATATAAAATGCGCGGACTGACAAAGCAGTCCGCGCATCGCGTTACTGCCTGATCGTTATTTCTTCTGACCGAAGATACCCTCACGGAACGCGCCCGTGTACTCGGCGCAGAAATCGTCGAGACCGATCATCGCTTCCGCCGCGTAGATCACGCCGCGCAGATCCTGCGACAGCGGGTCCATGACGGAGCTGTCCATGCCGTTGGCGATGGCGAGCACCGCGAACGCCTGATTGACGATCTTGCGCGCGGGGAGGTTGAAGCTGATGTTCGAGATCGCGCCCGAGATGTGAACCTTCGGGTGCGTCTTTTTGATGTGGCTCATGACTTCGAGAACCATCGAGATGCCCTCGCCGTCGTCCGTCGTGCAGAGCATTTCGATCAGCGGGTCGATGTGGATACGGTTCTCCGCGATGCCGTACTGCGCCGCCTGAGCCATGATCTTGTCGAACACCTCAATGCGCTTCGCCGCCGACTTCGGGATACCCGTGTCGTCGCACAGCAGAGCCATGACGTGCCACTTCTTGTACTCCTCCTGCGCGAGAATCGGGAACGCGGTGTCAACCTTGTTGCCCTCACCCGAGACGGAGTTGAACAGACCGGGCTTCTTGCAGAATTTCAGAGCCTCGATAACCACGTCGATAGCGGGGGAATCGACGGAGATCGGGCAATCCGTGACCGACTGAATCGTGTCGATCATCCATTTCAGCGTTTCGAGTTCGCCCTCGTTGACGCTCGCGCAACAGTCGAGGAACGTCGCACCTGACTCAGCCTGCTTGACCGCGATGTCCTTGATGTACGCTTCGTCGCGCGCCGCGATAGCCTTGGCGCAGGTCGGGATTGAGCCGTTGAGTTTCTCAGCGATGATAATCATAACACATGTCTCCTTTATTTGCAATACATAATTTTGTAGTTTCTTACGATTTTGTGAAATGTTTTAATTTTTGTATTTTGTACAGGTGCGAAAGATTTTACAAAAAAGAGAGATGGCGCACAGGGGGGCAAACCCCCGCCGTCTGCGGACGGCACCCCCTTTACGAGAGGGGGCAAGGTTGGACGAGGGTTTGCGGGGACGTTAGGGACGGTAGGGGCGATTACCAATCGCCCGTCCATCGTCCATCGTCTCTGCCCCCTTTCGCAAAGGGGGTGCCGCTCGCAAGCGGCGGGGGTTTGTCCCCGTCCCCCGCGTCCCCGTCTAACCTCTTACATCTAACGTCTCTCTTACGCTCTCGCCGCCGCGTAAACGACGTGCTTTATCAGCACGCACGTCGTCACGCTGCCCACGCCGCCGGGGACGGGCGTTATCGCGTCTACAATCGGTTCGACGGACGCGAAATCCGCGTCGCCTACGAGCTTACCCTCTTCGTTGACGTTGATACCCACGTCGATGACCGTCTGTCCCGCCGACACGTAGTCCGCGTTGACGGCACCCGCCTTGCCCGCGGCGACGATGATGATCTCGGCGCCCCGCGTTACGCTCGGCATGTCAACCGTGCGCGTGTGGCACGTCGTGACCGTCGCGTTCTTCGCGAGCAGGAGTTGCGCCACGGGTTTCCCGATAACGAGACTGCGCCCGACGACGACGGCGCGCTTGCCCGTCAGGTCAATGCCGTAGTGGTCGAGAATCTCGATACACGCCTGCGCGGTGCAGGGTGCGAAACCCTTGCCCGAACCCGTGAAAACGGAGCCGAGACTGCCGGGCGTGATACCGTCCACGTCCTTTTCGGGTGCGAGAACCTCGCGGATCGCCTTCTCGTCGAGGTGTTTCGGCAGCGGGCTGAACATCAGCACGCCGTGAACCGATTTGTCGGCGTTCAGGTCGAGTACCGCGCTCAGCAGCGTCGCCTGATCGACGTCGGCGGGCAGAACGACGTTCTTGACCGCGACACCGACGGACTCCGCGCGCTTCATCGCGCCTTTTTCGTAGCTGAGGTCGTCGCCGCGCTCACCGACGCGCAGAATCGCGAGCGTCGGGTTCACGCCGCGCGCTTTGAGGGCGGTCACGTCGTCGGTCATCTTCGCGGTCAGCGCGTCCGCCACGTCCTTGCCTTTGAGTAATGTTGCCATAATTTGTGTCTCCTTGTATTAAAGGATTTGCGTGGACTATAATTGCGCCCACGCCTCACCGCAGACGCGCGACTACGCCGGCGTAAATCTCGTCCGCGAGTGCGGTGTATTTCGACAGCAGCGCGTCGGCTTCCGCTTCGATGTCGGCGGCGTAGGCGCGGTCTGTCATGGATTTGGTGTTGATGAACACGTTCAGGCTCGCGCCCTGCAACGCGGCTTTCGTGAACGCCGCGCCGACACCCGCGTCGGATATCGCGAGGGCGGAACCCTTTGCGGCGAACTCGGCGATCACGTCGATCGCCTTGGCGCACGCGCGCATGATGTCGAGCGGAACGCCCGTCGCGTCACGCAACGCGGCTTCCATGACGGTCTCGCGCGTCGGGTCGTCTTTCGGTATGCCGTAAGCCTTGGATAGCGGCTCGAACACGACAGCGTCCTGATCGACGAGGTACAGCAGCTCTTTTTGCAGCGCGTCGGCGCGGGCTTGCAGCGCGATGATGTCCGCCTCCACGTCGGCGTACTTCTTCTTGCCGACGGTCAGACTGCCGACCATGTTGCCGAGCGCGGTTCCGACGGCTCCGACGAGCGCGGACGCACCGCCGCCGCCCGGTACCGCAGCTTTGGACGCGAGCGTCTCAACGAACTCGGTGATGGGTACGTTTACGAATGACATATTGTGTCTCCTTTTTGCGGGGATTTGCGGTTTTGGGTGTAGGGGCGATTATTAATCGCCCGTCGGCATTGTCAGGGATTACACGCAGATAACGGGATAACGCACGGGCGATTGATAATCGCCCCTACATCCCGTTATCCGACGCATCATATTTTAGAACAATCCGCTTATTACGCCGTTTGCGTCCACGTCGATGCGCTCTGCGGCGGGGGATTTCGACAGACCGGGCATCGTCATGATGTCGCCCGTGAGCGCGACGATGAAGCCCGCGCCCGCGCTGATTTTCAGGTTGCGCACGGTGACTTTGAAGCCTTTCGGCGCGCCGAGTTTCGCGGCGTCGTCCGAGAAGCTGTACTGCGTTTTAGCCATGCAGATCGGCGCGTTGCCGAAGCCGAGGTCGGTCAGCTCTTTCGCCTGTTTCACGGCGTTGCCGACGAGTTCGACCGCGTCCGCGTGGTAAATCTTCTTCGCGATCGCTTCGAGTTTCTCGATGATCGGCAGGTTCAGGTCGTAGCTGAACTCAAAGTCCTTCGCCGCGCCCGACTCGGCGAGACGCACGACTTCATTCGCGAGCGCGACACCGCCGTCGCCGCCCTTGCCCCACACCTCGCTGAGCGCGACGTTCACGCCAAGCTCTTTGCAGCGTTTCTCGACGAGCGCGAGTTCCGCCGCGGTATCCGTCGGGAACGCGTTGATCGCGACGACGGCGGGGAGCTTGTACACCTTTGTGATGTTCTCAACGTGTTGGAGGAGGTTCGGCAGACCCTTTTCGAGAGCGTCGAGGTTCTCGCCGTTGCCGAGTTCCGCTTTCGGCACGCCGCCGTGCATTTTCAGCGCGCGGACGGTCGCGACGATGACGACCGCGTCGGGTTTCAGACCCGCCATGCGGCACTTGATGTCGAGGAACTTCTCCGCGCCGAGGTCCGCGCCGAAGCCCGCTTCCGTGACCGTGTACTCGCCGAGTTTCAGGGCGATACGCGTCGCGGTGACGGAGTTGCAGCCGTGCGCGATGTTCGCGAACGGTCCGCCGTGGACGAACGCGGGGGTATTTTCGAGCGTCTGGACGAGGTTCGGTTTCAGCGCGTCTTTCAGCAGTGCCGCCATCGCGCCCTGAGCTTTGAGGTCGCCCGCCGTGACGGGTTTCGTCTGCTTGTTCGCGTCGGCGTACGTGTAGCCGACGATGATACGCGCGAGACGCTCTTTCAGGTCGGTGATGTCTTTCGACAGGCAGAGAACAGCCATGACCTCGGACGCGACGGTGATGTCGAATCCGTCCTCGCGCGGGGTGCCGTTCGCCTTGCCGCCGAGACCGTCCGTGATGTTGCGGAGCTGACGGTCGTTCATGTCAACCGCGCGACGCCATGTGATGTTGCGCGGGTCGATGTTCAGGGCGTTGCCCTGCCAGATGTGGTTGTCGAGCATGGCGGCGAGCAGGTTGTTCGCCGCGCCGATGGCGTGGAAATCGCCCGTGAAGTGGAGGTTGATGTCCTCCATCGGCACGACCTGAGCGTATCCGCCGCCTGCCGCGCCGCCCTTGACACCGAACACGGGTCCGAGGGACGGTTCACGCAGCGCGATGATCGACTTCTTGCCGATCTTGCGCAGTCCGTCGCCCAAGCCGACCGTCGTCGTCGTCTTGCCCTCGCCCGCGGGGGTGGGGGTGATCGCGGTGACGAGAATCAGCTTGCCGTCGGGCTTGTTCTCGAAGTCTTTGAGGATATTGTAGTCGACTTTCGCCTTGTAGTTGCCGTACTGTTCGAGGTATTTCGCATCGACACCCGCGATCTTCGCGATCTCGCCGATGTGCTTCTGGTTGCCCGCCTGCTCCTGGGCGATTTGAATATCGGATTTGATCTCTGCCATTATGTTGCTCCTTATTGTATAGATGTTAGAAGTTAGATGTGAGAGGTTAGAACGGGGGACGCTGGACGGGGGACGTTGGACGAGGGGCAAACCCCCGCCGTCTGCGGACGGCACCCCCTTTGCGAAAGGGGGCGGGGTTGGA
>JAISJJ010000146.1 GCA_031261585.1 Oscillospiraceae bacterium | reverse complement strand
AAAGGGGGTGCCGACCGCAGTCGGCGGGGGTTTGCCCCGTCCCCCCATCGTCCCCGCGTACACGCCCTCGGTTTTGCGTAGGGGCGACCATTGGTCGCCCGTCTGACAATTGCGCAATTGCTCCGCGGGCGGCCAATGACCGCCCCTACGCCATGGTGCGGTGCGTGGGGGTTTGCGGCAATTTTTGCTCGCCCCGCATGTCAAACACGAACGGGAGTTGCGGCGACGCAACTCCCGTTCCATATTGTTCAACGCTTAATCTTCCGTAACCGCGTCGTCCGTGACCGCCGTTGACGTGTCTGCCGCGATCACCGCCGTTGTCGGGGTCAGATCCTTGCCCAAAAATTCGGGCAACTGCATGCCCGCGAGTTTGAACGTCTCGGCGAGCGGCGGGATCGACTTCATCATGCCCGACAGGAAGTTTGCCGTCGTGGACGAGCCGTTGTCGCCGCCCATCGAATCCCAGACGGTGATCTTGTCGATTTGGAGGTTCTTGACCGCTTCGACCTGAATCTTCACAAGCTCCTCGATCTTGTCGGCGAGAATGAACTGCACGGCGGCGGCGGCGTCGCCCCCTGCGGCGGTTATCAGCTTGCCGAAACCCTCCGCCTGCTTCTCCAAAATCTCCTGAATACCGCGCGCCTGCGCTTCCATCTTCGCGAATATCGCGTCCGCTTCACCCTTGGCGAGACGGCGTGACTGCTCTGCCTGAGCTTCGGCGGCGAGTTCCATGCGCTCTTTTTCGATGCGCGCCTTGACGATGATATCCGCCTGAGCCGTTGCCTCCTCACGCGCGGCGCGAGCCTGTTCCGCCGACTGCTGGGCGGCATACGCTTCTTCGAGCGCGCGGGCTTCCGCTGTACGCTCGGCGGCGGTTGCGCGGCGCGTCGCCTCAGCTTCACGCTCACGGCGATCCGCGTCCGACTGCGCGATGGCGACTTTCGAGCGGTTTTCACCCTCGACGGCTGTCGCGTCCGACGCGGCGACGGAGATGCGCTCGTCCTTGTGCGCTTTCGCGGCACCCGACGCACCGTCGCGGTCTTTCTCGGCGACGGACTGCTTCGCGTCGTTTATCGCCTTTGCGGCGGCTTCCTTACCGAGGGCTTCGATGTAGCCCGACTCGTCCTTGATGTCCGTGACGTTGACGTTTATCAGGCGCAGACCGATTTTTTTCAGCTCGGTCTCGACGTTGTGCGCGACGGCTTCGAGGAACTTGTCGCGGTCGGTGTTGATCTCCTCGATGTCCATCGTCGCGATGACGAGACGGAGCTGTCCGACCATGATGTCCTTTGCGAGTTCAGAGATCTCCTGTGTGCGCAGTCCGAGCAGACGCTCGGCGGCGTTCTGCATCACGCCCGGTTCCGTCGAGATACCGACGGTGAAGCGCGACGGCACGTCGACGCGGATATTCTGGTGCGACAGCGCGCTTTCAAGGTCGACGTTGATCGTCAACGGGGTCAGGTCGAGGTACGTGAACGACTGGATCACAGGCCATATAAACGCCGCGCCGCCGTGGATACAGCGCGCACTGCGTGGCGAACCGTCCGCGTTCGTGCCGACCTTACCGTACACGACCATGATCTTATCCGAGGGGCATTTGCGGTACCGCGACAGCACCACGATCAACAGCGACAGCAGGAACACCGCCGCCACGACGATGAGGACGATGGCTGTGATGGGGATACCGCCCACGGCGGCGAGTGAGATGTTGTTCATGTGAATACGCTCCTTTTTTGTATTTGATTGTGCGGTGATTATACATTTGCGATATGGGTAGTTCGACATTCGCTATTTGTTTCTGTTGCGCTTTCTGCGGAACATGTAGAATACTCGCATGTCGCGGTCGTTGCTTTTCGAGTACACGTAATAGCCCCGTATCATGACGACGTGGTACAGCCCGAAGAGTACGAACCACGCAGGCCACAGCAGCTTTTTCAGCCCGTCGCTGACCGTATCGAGTCTCGTGAGATACATCATCACGGGAAGCATCATGAGACAGAGCGCGGCAAGGAGCGTACAGATGACGCCCAGTTTGTTGCGAAGCCGAAGATTTGCCGCTTCCTTCTTGCGGCTCGTGAGCGCGCCAGAGTACAGTTCCCGCGCGAGGGCGCGACACTGCTCCGCCTGTTCCGTCGCGTCAAGATATTCCCCCGCGTCGTCGTACTCCTCAGCCGCGCGGCAATACTGATCCGCCTTGTTGCGCAGTTCGAGTTCCGCGTCCATCAACGCATCCTCTGTCATCGAAAACGCAATCATGCGCATCCGTTCTGCGGATTTGTAGCTGTTTTCGGCGTTTGTATTACTCATAACGCACCTCTTTCTATGCTCATTTCGCTTTCTGCGGGTTGTTGCCCCGCTGCAACGCGGTGTCGACCGCGTCGCGCTTGCTCATTCCGATAATGACCGCCACGGCTGTGATCAGCCCCGCGCCTGTGAGACCCGACGCGATCCACAGCAGCGTTTTAAGCGGAAATCCGAGCCATACGAGGTTGTCGACATTTCCCGCGGCGGCTAAGAGCAACGCGGTGATGGGCAGCAGCGCGAAGCAGATGATCTCAGCCTTTCGGCGCAATACGCTCCGAGCTTTGTCGGCGTCGCGCACCGCAATCTCGCGCTCGGACAGCGTTTGCCATATCTCTCGGCAACGCTCCGCCTGTTCTGCGGCGTCGAGATAATCGGCGGCGGCGGTGTATTCGTCGGCGGCTGACGCGTACTGTTCGGCTTTGCGCCGCAGTTCGGGTTCCAACTTTTCGGGCAGCGTCTCGGCAATTCCGCGCATATACTCGGCGGATTTGTAATGCTTCTCAAAAATGTTCGGCATGAGTGATATCCCCTTTCGCGCGCTATTTTGTGACGTTTGCGGTAACGGTCAGCGGTCGAACCACGAGACTGCGCCCGCCCGCGACACTGACGACCTGCACCGTCTCGCCCGTTTTGAGTGTCCTGTCGCAGTCCGTCACCGCGTCAAGCTCCTCAAAGCGATCCTGCAACAGCATCGTGACCTTGCCCGTACTGCCGCGCTGCGCCGAGATCGGAATGTACACGGTCGCCGTGTGCGCTATCGCGTTCGTCAGGTCGATGTTGCCGCTCTCCTGCAACTTCATCGCCCATTTGAACACGAGCGCGGTGAACACCAGCGCGGCGGTACCCGTGACGAGCGCGAGCAGCAGTGACAGAAACTCGTTCGCGCCCGATTCGTGCGCCGCGATCCCCGTCCAACCGCCTATCGCGAAGAACGCGATCAGTCCGCGCACCGTGAGCAGGCGCAGACCCTCAGCCGAGTGCGACGCGTCGTGGTGGTCGGCGTGGTCATGGTCGAAATCGTGGTCTACATCGTGGTCGAAGTCGTGGTCATGGTCGAAATCGTGATCATGGTCGAAATCGTGGTCGAAGTCGTGATCTGTGTCGTGGTCGAAATCGTGATCGTGGTCGAAGCCGTGGTCGGGGCTTGAACCGTCGTGATGGTTGAACGCGCCGCCGAACAGCAGCATCAGCGTCTGCAACACCATCAGCACCGTCGCGGGTATCGCGGCACACGCGAGCACCTGCGCGAACGTACCCAGTTCGACCCACCAATTGACAAACCATTGCATTATATTTCCCTCCCTTTACCCCAGCACCTGCGTCAGCAGAAAATTCGTGTCGCGCGCGATATTCGAGCTGATAGTCGCCATGGCAAGCACCGTCAGCACCTCCGCAAGCCGCCCGCGCTCGGCAGTCGGCTCAAACTTCTTCGTCACGAACTGTGCGGCGGCGTGTACGTTGTCGTAGTTCGGCTCACCCGTGACGCGCCGCACCGTGCGGCACAGGTAGTTGAACAGTTCGCTCTCGCCCAGCAGATCGTCGCTCGTGTCCGTCAGCGAACCCTGAATCCGTTGCAGCAGAAGCGCGATTCCGTCGAGTTGCAGACATCCGCGCGTGGCGTTTATAATAAGTATACGCGCGACCTGCGCCTCATTGTACTTCTTCCCCTCGACGGACACCCAACCGCGCTTGACCCAGTTCTGCACCGTGGACGGTTCCAGTCCCGTGATCGCGCCCACCTGTGACAGGCTCAGCCCGCCCGCGGCGGAGATCAGCGGTTCGATATAGGAGAACGCGTTCATGTTGCTGTCCGTGTACGGCATGTTCGTGCCGGGTATGTATCGGTCATCCATTGTTATCACCCCATTTGCATGTCGCATTACCCGTTTACAAAGTCAAAAGAATTCGTTTAAGGTTGTTTAGATTATATCACAGGTTCACGTGACTGTCAATAGGTAAAATAAAAAATTTTTGTCATTCTGAGCGCAGCGAAGAATCCCCCGACATTTCGCAACATCAAGGGGATTCTTCGCTGCGCTCAGAATGACAGCGCGGTATTCCGCAAAACCATGGGTATGCGCATGTAGGGGCGATTATTAATCGCCCGTGATGTATGTTGCGGTTGCACGCCACATTTCACCCGCCGCGATACAGCTCAAAATCGTTCATCACGCGTGTGAACCCCGCCGCTGTGAGCGCGTCAACGTACTCTGCGGGGTACGTTTTTACGTTCAGCCGCGTCACGTCGGGCAGTACGCGCCGCGCCTTGAACGTGCGCACGAGTGCGGTGAGCGTCTCGGTCACGTCCGCGCCGTCGAACACGCGCAAGACCGCGCCGCGCCGTTCAAGTACCGCGACGGGAACGCCGTTTTTCAGCGCGGCGACGGTGCCGTGTACAAGCATGAATGCGCGAGATTCGTTGTGCCGCAACGCTTTGCCCCACGGCTGCGCGGGATCGACGGCGTTCAGCCATATCGTCTCGCACGGTGCTTTCATCGCGGCGGACACGCGCTCGTACTCCGTCTCCCGTATGAACTGCGCGCCCGACAGCCCGCGCACGAAGTAACCGCGCCGCGCCCGTCCCGTGTACTCCCACACGCGCAGAATTTCGAGTGCCGCGCTCCACGGTAAGCCGCTGATTGTCTCGCGGCACAGCAGCGGCGAGCGGTCGAACGCGCGGTTTATCATCGTCTCCGCATCCTGCGCAAGTTCGGCGCGCGTGACCTCGAACCGTCCGTCGAGCGTGTGGACGCGGGTGCGGGTGCGCTGGCGTTGCGTCGTTTTTGCGAGTGCCGCCGCGTCCGTGAGCCGACGCGCGGGGACGAAACTGTCCGCGTGGATAAGCCCCGCCGACGCGAGCGACAACAGCACGTCCACCTGCGACGCGCCGAATTCGGGCGGCGGCATCGCGCGCGCGAAACTCGCCCCGCGTGTGCGCAGAAACTCGAACGCGCGCCGTTCGTCGTCCGTCAGCGTCTCGGGTGTCGGCACCGCCGCGCCGTAGTCGATGTTGCCGTACGCGTGGAAGCTCACGCGGTCGCCGTCGGCGCGCCAGTAAATCTCGCCCGACGCGAGCAGTTTATCGAGCATCTCGGGGCGGTATCCCGTCACGCGCGCGGGCAGAATCACCGTCTCCCACAGTTTTATCGGGTGTTGTTCACCGAGCAATTGCGTAATCGCGGTTTTTATCTGCTCCTCAGGCGGCGCGGCGGCGCGCAGACGCGAGATCATGAGCCGCGCATATGACTCGGGCGGCAGCGTCACGGCTCGTGCGCGGCGGTCTGCGACCGTCTCGCGGCGCGCGCGCTCGTACAGCTCCGCATGGTAGTACGTGCCGCCGACCTCGACGGCTTCGCGGCGGGTAACGAGCGCGGCGAGTACGTTTTGCGTCTCGTCGGGTTCCCAAAAATAGCGTTCGGCGACAGATTCTACCGTCTGCGCACCGCGATACCGCAGAACGCGTCGGACTACGCGCTCCCGCGTGTCGTTATCCGCGTTTTCGAGCGCGGCGGCGTACTCGTCGGCGTGTTCCGCCGCGATCCACATCCCGGGTTCGACGTACAGCGCGAGATCACGCCGCGCAAGACGCTCAAACCACTCGATCGGCACGTTTAACTCACCTGCGATTGCGTCACCCTCGATCATGAGCCGCGTGTGCAGGTCAATCTCGTCGAGCGGTGCGTCGCGCGGCGCGGTCACGGCGGTCAGCCGCTCGTCGGACGGCGGCACGAGCCGCGACGCGTCCACGTTCTCGGTCACGGCGCGGACTATCCCCATCGGTGTCGGCGCGTAATCGTACACGTGCGTCGCCTCGGCAGCGCGGCGAAACGGCAGCGACATGGGCGACGGTGTGTCGCACCACACCTCGCGCACGGCGATTGCGCCCGATTGAATCGCGTCCAGTATGTTCAGCGCGCCGTCGAGATCCCACAAATCCTCAATACACTCGCGCGTCGTCTCGCGCACGAGCGGGTGCGTCGGGTCGCCTATCACGGCTTCGAGCATCTCCGCGCCGCGCAATCGCTGCACCCACAGCGGTGTGCGCCCCGATTTTCGCACGCCCATCATGAGCGCGCGCGCGGCGTTGTACCGAAAACTCATGCTGAACAGCGGCGTCGCGGGCAGGAGCGCATTGAGTACGCGCCGCGCCGATTTGCGGTCGATGGCGTACAGAACGCCCTCGGGCAGTTCGCCGAGCGAGTACGGGAACAGCAAAAATCCGTCGTCGTCGTCGAACACGCCGATGTCCATGTTCGCCATGCGCGCGAGCGTCTCCCGCGCGAGTAGCGCGAGCGGGGCGTTGACGCGCCGCCCGAACACGGAGTGTATCATCATCTGCGGCAGTCCCGATTCGTCGGTGAACCGCTCGATTATCACGGTTTTGTCGTCGGGCAGTATGCCTGTCGTCTCGATCTGCGTCTCAATCACGGCTTTCGCGGATTTCGTCGCGCGCTCGTCGAGACCGAGCGCGGCGAGTTCGTCGGACAGCGTGTCGAGCCGCGCGGCTTCGCCGAGACCGCGCAGAATTTGACCGAACGCAAGCCCCGTTTCCAATGGTCTGCCGCTCCAGTCGCCCTTCCAGAACGGCGGCGACGCGCCCTCAACATTCGTCGGTACGACGGTCACAGCGTCGCGGTCGATGCCCGCAATACGCCACGCGAACGCGCCGAGCAGAAACTTGTCGCCCACGCGCGCCTCGAAAACGAACTCCTCATCGAGTTCACCGAGCTTTACGCCCGTCTCGGAGCGCACGGAGAACATGCCGCGATCAGGTATCGTGCCGCCTGTCGAGATGGCGAGCATGCGGCTGTACGCGTCGCCCATTACGGTGCCGTGTATGCGGTCGTAAATCAGGCGCGGGCGCACGGGGATATCGCGCGAGTGTTCCCAGTCGCCCGCGAGCATCCGCAGTACCGCGTCGAGATCGTCGCGCGTCACGTCGCGGAACGGGTACGCGCGGCGAATCAGCGCGAGTGCGCCGTCAACCGAATAGTCGCCGCACGCCGCCATGGACACGAGGTGCTGTGCGAGAACGTCGAGGCAACCGCGCGGCGGTGTGAGGTGTTCGATCAGTCCGTCGCGCGCGCATTTCGCCGTCATGCCGCACGACAACGCCTCGGACGACATGCGCGGGAACATGAGCATGACGCTCACGCCCTGCGGCGTATGACCCGCGCGCCCGAGCCGTTGCAGCGCGCCCGAGATACTGCGCGGGTTGCCGATTTGCAGCACCGCGTCCACCGCGCCCACGTCGATGCCGAGTTCCATCGAACTCGTGGCGACGAGCATACGCAGCGCACCCGACCGCAGCGCGTCCTCTGTCTCTTGCCGCCGCTCACGGTTCATGCTGCCGTGGTGCGTCGCGGCGTAACCGTCGCCTGCGAGTTGGTTCACCTGATACGCGAGACGCTCAGCCGCGCGCCTATTCTCGCAGAACGCGATGGTCGTGCGCGCGTTCAACGTGTGTTCGAGCGCGGCGCGGGCGATCTCAGGCCAGATTGTACCCTCGGTAAGAACGCCGCTCTCGGGCATGGGGCTTATCACGGCGATCTCCGCCGCCTTTTCTGACTTCGGCGCGGCGATAACGACGTTTTCGGGCGCGAGGTACGCCGCCGCAACGTCAAGCGGGCGTATCGTCGCGGACAGCCCGATCCGCTGCAATGGCTTGCCGCACAGCGCGTCGAGCCGCGCGAGGGACAGCGTGAGATGCGCGCCGCGCTTCGTGCCGAGTACCGCGTGGAGTTCGTCGATGATCACCGTCTCGGCGGTTTTCAATATGTTGCGCCCCGAGTTTGAGGTCAGCATGAGGTACAGCGACTCGGGCGTGGTGATGAGAATGTGCGGCGGGTGCGCTATCATGCGGCGGCGTTCCGCCGTCGTGGTGTCGCCAGTGCGCACGGCGGCGGTGACGGCGAACACGTCGGACTGCACCCCGCCGAGACGCTCCTGCTCCGCGATACCGTCGAGCGGTCGGCGCAGATTCTCGCGTATGTCCGCCGCGAGCGATTTCAGCGGCGACACGTAGATCACGCGCGTCGATTCGGTCAGTTCGCCCGCGCGCGCGAGTGATTTCAAGCGGTCGATGGACACGAGGAACGCGGACAGCGTTTTGCCCGTACCCGTCGGCGCGGACACGAGCGTGTGACTGCCCGTCGCGATAGCCGCCCACGCCTCGCGCTGAACGGACGTGGGCGCGCCGAAAGCACCCCCGAACCACGCGGCGGTCAGCGGGTGAAAAAGTGCGAGAGGGTCAGTCATGGCGTTCTCCCCCGTTTCACAGTATGCTCTGCCATTCGCGCCGCCCGTGCAGTACGCGCAGGACGTGTACCGTGTGAGCGGCTTCGTCGGCGACATAAAAAACGAGATAATTCTCTGCGAGGGCGATGCGAACGCCTTGCGCGGCGTACGGTTCGTCGCTCACGACGCGGTTGCGGAGCGGGAACGTGTCAAGTCCGAGTATCGTCGCGCGTATGGAACTGTAAATGCGGCGTGCCGTTGCGGGTTCTTTGAGCGTGTCCGTGATGTAGCGCAGAATACCGCGCAAATCCGCTTCGGCGGGGCGTTCTACGATGACGCTATACCGCTCCAAGCCCGAACTCCTGCTCCAAATCCGCAAAAACGTCCTCGGCGGTGCGCCCGTCGCCGCGCCGCATAGCGGATAGCCCATCGTCGAGCAGACGCGACAGATCGCGCTTGCCGACAAGCCGCTCGTACTCCGCGTTGGACAGCACGACCAAGTCACTCGCGCCGTTCTTCGTGACGAACACGGGCTCGTTGTACGTGTGGCAAAACGCCGAAATCTCGTTGTATTTGTTGCGCAAATCCGAACTCGGTCTGATTGTCGCCATGACGGCACCTCCGATTTGTTGTCTACGCAAATTATATCAGAATATTGATATACAGTCAAGCGCAACATTGCATTTCCGACCAATATATGTTATGATATCCGCAACCACTATCAGAGGTGATCAAATTGCACATTTTACTGACCGAGGACGACGCGCTTATCGCGTCGGGGCTGACTTACGCGCTTGAGACGGACGGACACATCGTCACGCATTGCGACACCGCCGCAAGCTCAATCGCCGCAGCCGAGCGCACCGCGTTCGACCTCGCGCTGCTCGACGTGTCGCTGCCCGACGGGACGGGGTTCGACGTGTGCCGCCGCCTGCGCGAGATCGGCGACACCGCCGTGATCTTCCTCACCGCCGCGGACGACGAGGGCAACACGATACGCGCGTTCGACATGGGTGCGGACGACTACATCGTCAAGCCGTTCCGCGTGCGCGAGCTGCTTGCGCGCATCAAGGCGGTGTCGCGCCGCATTGAAAACGCCGACACGGCGGACATTATGACGCTCGGCGACGTCACAATCAACGCCAAGACCGCGAAAGTCACGCGCGGCGGCGGTGAGATCGAGCTGACCGCGCTTGAATACCGCCTGCTGCTCACATTCGCGGCGAATCGCGGGCGGATTTTGACGCGCTCACAGCTTTTGGAGAGCATTTGGGACGCGAACTCGGCGGGTGAGACGTTCGTGAACGACAACACGCTGACCGTGTACATCAAGCGTCTGCGCGAGAAACTCGGCGGCGGCGTGAACATCGAGACGGTGCGCGGCGTGGGGTACCGCGCGTGATTATACGTAAAAAACACATACGCGAGTTGTCCGAGAGCATACGGCGCATACGCGACGGCGATTTCACGCTCGATCTGCGCGACAACGCGGAGGGCGAGTGGAGCATACTCAAAAGCGACGTGCGCAAGCTCACGGCGCGTCTCGCGGAGCAGTCCGCCGTGCTGCAATCCGAAAAAGACGCGCTGCGCGACGCGCTGACGAACATCTCACATCAACTGAAAACACCGCTCACGTCGCTGTCGATCATGGCTGAACTGTTGGAGGACGAGAATCTGCCGCCCGAGCGTCGGCGCGAGTTCGTCGCGGGACTGAAAATCGGGCTGTCGCACATGGAGTGGCTGTCGCTCGCGCTGCTGAAAATGGCGAAACTCGACGCGGGCGCGGTCGAGTTCAGGCGCGAACCGATATACACGCGCGCGTTGATTGCGCAATCGGTCGAGAATTTGAAAATACTGCTCGACGTGCGCGGTCAGAGCGTCACGGTCGGGGACGGCGGCGCGGTGATCATCGACTGCGACGCGCAATGGACAGCGGAGGCACTCACGAACATCATCAAAAACGCCGCCGAGCAGTCGCCCGAAAAGTGCGCGATACGCGTGAGTTACGGCGAGAATCCGCTGTGCGCGTGGATCGCGGTCACGGACAGCGGCGGCGGTATATCCAAGGAGGATATGCCGCACCTGTTCCGGCGTTTCTACAAGAGCGGCAAGCAGGGCGGTTTCGGCATAGGTCTGCCGCTCAGTCTCGCGATAATGCGCGGTCAAAACGGCGACATCGACGCGGAGAATGTGAACGACGGCGCGGTGTTCACGCTGAAATTTTTCAGGTGACGGCATTTGACAGTTGACAGTTGATAGTTGATAGTTGACAGTTGACAATTACGGCGGTTGGACGATGGGGCGCGGAGGACGATGGGGCGCGGAGGACGATGGACGGGGGTCTCCTTCCGCCGCTTGCGAGCGGCACCTCCTTCTGAGAGGGAGGCTGTTTGGAACGCGCCGTCCAAGCCTCCCTCATAGAGGGAGGTGCCGCCGAATGGCGGCGGAGGGAGTCCGCGCAACTCTCGTCCCCCGCTCTAACCTCTAACCTCTAACCTCTAACCTCTAACCTCTCACATCTAACCTCTAACAAAGTGACTAAACTGTCACCCGCAATTCACCGTGCCGTCACATTGCCGTGTTATCATACTTCCGAGGTGAATTACAATGAGTATCGTAAAAGTTGAAAATCTATCCAAGCGTTACGGTTCGGGTGACACGGCGGTGGACGCGCTGTGCGATGTGTCGTTCTCCGTGGAAAAATCCGAGTTCGTCGCGATTGTCGGCGCGTCGGGTTCAGGCAAATCCACGCTGCTGCACCTGCTCGGCGGCGTTGACCGCCCGACGGACGGGCGCGTGTTCATCGACGGAACAGATATCTACTCGCTCGACGAGTCGAATCTCGCGATATTCCGCCGCCGCCACATCGGGCTGATCTACCAGTTCTACAACCTGATCCCCGTGCTGACCGTCGAGGAGAATATCGCCCTGCCGCACCTGCTCGACGGGCGCAAACCCGATACGGCGAAGCGCGACGAGATTCTGCGCGCCACGGGGCTTAGTGACCGCGCAAATCACTTGCCGAATCAACTCTCGGGCGGACAGCAGCAGCGCGTATCCATCGGGCGCGCGCTCATCAACGACCCCGCGATCATACTTGCCGACGAGCCGACGGGCAACCTCGACAGCAAGATGAGCCGCGAGATCATGGAGCTGCTGAAATTCGCGAACAAGCACTATAACCAGACGCTCATCGTCATAACGCACGACGAGCAGATCGCGCTGCAAGCCGACCGCGTTATCGCGCTTGAAGACGGGCGCGTCGTGCGCGACGAGGTGAACCGCCGATGAACGTCATGTCCAAACTCGCGCTCGAACAGCTCAAATCCAACCGCCGCCGCACGATTTTGACGGGTATCGGCATCGTCCTGTCCGTCGCGATGCTCACGGCGGTCAGCGGATTCGTGATGAGCGCGATTGACGCGTGGTATCAAGAGGCGATCGCGGACGGGCGCGACCCGCAGGCGACACTCGCGGGGTTTGCCGAGACCATCACGGCTATCGGTATCATACTCGGCGGCGTGATCATGGTCGGTTCCGTCGTCGCTATCGCGAACGCGTTCAACATTTCCGCGAACGAGCGCGTGCGGCAGTTCGGCATACTCAAAAGCGTCGGCGCGACGAGCAAGCAGATTCGCGCGTCTGTGATGTACGAGGGGCTGTGGTTCGCGGCAATCGCGATACCCGTCGGCGTGATTGTCGGGTTCGGCGTGGACGCAATCGGTGTCGCGCTCATCAACGGACTGATCGGCGGTGTGATCGAGAGCGGTGAAAATCTCGTGTTCCGCGTCATGTTTGCGTGGCAGGTCGTACTCATCGCGGCGGGCGCGTCGTTCGTCACAATCGTCATATCGGCGTGGCTCCCCGCACGGAAAACGTCGCGCATACCAGCGATTGACGCGATTCGGCAGTCGGGGGAGATGAAACTGAGCACCAAATCGGTGAAAACGTCAAAGCTCACACAGACGCTGTTCGGGTTCGAGGGAACACTCGCCGCGAAATCGCTCAAACGCAGTAAACGCAAGTACCGCGCAACTGTCGTGTCGCTCGTGATAAGCGTCGTGCTGTTCATGATCAGCTTCAACTTCGGGCAGATGCTGAATGCGGCGTTAAAGCACTCGCGTCCCCTTATTGACGCGGATTATACAATAGCGCGCAACGACGGCAGCAATTACGGCGACGACAGTCCCATACTCACGCCGCAGGAAGTTGATGAGATAACCGAAAAACTCGGGCAGTACGGCACCATAAGCCTTGTACGTAACGCGTGGGCGGGTACCGACGAGAACGCGTTGCCGCACGATTTCACGACGAATGAACTCAAACGCTATTACAACAGCGGGACCGCTGACCCCGAGTATCTGAACGACAACACGGGGATATGGGAGGGCGCGTGTACGGATGTGCGCGTGATGCAGGTCGAGCGCGCGCTGTACCTTGAACTGTGCAAGCAGGCGGGCGTTCCCGATGGGAGCAATCTGCTCGTCAACACAGGCACGATCCGCGACGGTGAGGACAAGACCATCACGTTCCGCCCGTTCAATTTCCGCCCCATGACGCTCGTGATAACCCCCGATTATTCGGAGGAGACCATAGAAATATCTATCCAAGGCGAGCTGCGCGATATCCCGCCGACGGTCGCGATGGAAGCGCGTTCGTCGCCTCCGATTACTATCATCGTGCCGAGCGTGGATGCGGGCTACGTCGCGACAAACTGGTGGTACATCAAGAGTACCGACCCGCATTTTATAACCGCCGCCGCGCAAATTTTCAGCGAGTACGGCATAAACAGTCTCTACGTTGAGGATATCAGAGCCGAGATACAGCAGTTGAAAGACATCTACAACGTCGTCATGATCTTCATCTACGGTTTCGTAGCGATGCTGACGCTTATCGGCGTGAGCGGAGTGATCTCCACGATCTCGACGAATATCCGCGCGCGCCGCCGCGAGTTCGCCGCGCTAACGAGCGTCGGACTGACCCCGAAAGGTCTCACGCGCATGCTGAACCTCGAAAGTCTGATGTATGGCATGAAATCGCTGATTATCGGACTGCCGATAGGACTGATAATCTCGGCGGGACTGCACGTCGCGCTCGGTATATCGACGCAGTTCGGCTACACGTTCCCGTGGCAGAGTATGGTGTACAGCGCGCTCGGCGTGTTCGCCGTGACGTTCATCTCCATGCGCTACGCAAGAGGACAGGTAAAAGGCGGCAGCATAGTGGAAACGCTGAAACAGGACAGTTAACAACGAACAGTTAACAGTTAACAACGGGGACGGGAGTTGCGGGCTGAATCGCAACCCTCGTCCTCGTTGTTAACTGTTCGTTGTTAACTGTTATCTGCCGTAGTAGCTCACGACCACCAGTCCGTCTGACGCTGTGACCATCGACGCGGCGTAGGTGCTTTTCGTGTGCTCGGTTAGGGTGAAACCGGGGTTTGCGGTTGTGCCTGACGCGTAGTTCGCGCCGCCGCCGCCACCTGTACCCGCACCTCCGCCGCCGCTGCTCGCCTTGCCGCCGCCACTGCCGCCCGAACCGCCGAGCGTGTAACCGCCGCCACCACCGCCACCGCCGCCGCCCGCGTGGTACTCTGCGGGTATCAGCGTACCCGATGTGCCGCCTGCGCCGCCCGAACCGTTGGAACCGCCCGCGTCGTAGCCTACGTTGCCCGCCGAGCCGTTGCCGCCCGCACGTGTCGCGCGGGAACTCGAACCGCCGCCACCGCCGCCGCCGCCCGCCGCGAGCGATATCACACCCGCAATGCGCAAACCCGACGCCGCACCGCCGCCACCGCCTCCGCGCCCGTTGTTGTCCACGATTGACGACACGGCTTGCCCGCCGCCGCCCGCGCCGCCGCCGCCGCCCGTGCCGAACCACATGGCACCGCCGCCAGCACCGCCGCCGCCCGCGCCCGCGACCTTGATCTGGTCACGGTTCGAGCTGCTGCCGTTGCTCGGTGTCGCGCCCGCGCCGCCGACCTGAATATCGACCACGGTACCCGCCGCGAGCCAATACAGACCCGACTGTTTCGCGCCTGTGCCGCCCGTGCCGCCGACGGCGGAACCGTTGCCGCCCGTGGTGGAACCGTAAAACGGCGTGGAATTGCCGTTGCCGCCGTCGCCGCCCCACGCCTCGACGCGGTAGTACCCCGTATACGCTATCGTGATGGTCTCGCTTCTCATGTACGCCGTCGTGGTCGGCGCGCCCGACACCGTCATCTGAAACGTGCGTGACCGCGCGACGTATTTCGCGGCGGCATACGGTACCGCGACGAGCGCGAACAGTGCGGTCGCCGCGACAAACAGCGCGGTTGCGCGGTGTCTCGTTGCATTGTGCGTCATAATCAGTTCACCTGCTCGCAGTCGAAGTGCAGCAACAATGTGTTGCCGCCCGCGTACGCCGAGGACGGCAGTGTCGCCGTGATCGTCGCCGTCTGTCCTACCGCCAGCGTCACCCAGTCCGCGTTCGAGAGCGTGTAGCCCGACGGGGGAGTGTTCTCGGCGGCGGCGCGCGCGCGAATTGTGACCTCGCCCGTGTTTTGCAGCAGAAATCCGTACGATTTACTGCCGCCGAGCGGAACCGACGCGCTGTCCGTGTCGCCCGACGACCACGGTTCCGTTCGCGTCACGGTGAGGTCGAACTGCGCGACGACACCGCCGCCGCCGTGCAGCGTGAACACGCCACGATACCGCGCGCATGTTCCGACGAGTGCGGCGGACAGCACCGCCGCGACGATGAGCAGCAACGCCGCCGCGCGAAACGCGCTTTTTCGATTTTCGCGCTGTGACAATTTGCTACCTCCGCGTTTGAATTACGCCGTTCCGCGCGCCGCGTTTCCGAGCCGTTCGCCCGTGATGAACTCGATGATATAACGGGGCAGAAACAGCACGGCGATGACGACCGAGAGCAGAAACAGCAGCCCGTCGGGTTCCCGCAACGCGGTGAGCAGATTGCCGACACCGGGCAGGACGCGCACGACCTTGCCGCGAATCGCGTCGCGCGTGATCGGCGCGTCGGGCGTGTTGTTCGCGACACCCTGCGTCCGAATCACGTCGCCGTTGATGCTGACGATACGGTGCGTCACGGGTCGGACACCGCCGCTCTCAAACGTCACCGTGTCGCCGACACCGTACGGCGCGCGAGCCGACACGACGACGAGCGAACCCGTCTCGATATCAGGCTCCATGCTGCCCGTGAGCACGTTCAGGTACGAGTAACCGAACACCATCGGCACCGTGATCCCGCGCGCTTTCGCGATGCTCATATATATATTGACCGCGAGCACCGCGACGAGTGCCGCGAGAACGGCGACGCGAAACGTCAACAGCGCGATTTTTATTACTCTGTTCATATCTGTTGCCGCGTCGCCCCGCGCCCCCGTCTCTCACGCGGGGCGCGGAGTTTTCGCGTTGACATCAGTCGACCTGCGTGAACGTCGCGGTACCCGTTATCGTGACCGTCGCGGTACCCGCGAGACCGAGCGTTGTGTCGCCCATGTCGTCGCCGCTCTCAAACGGCCATCGCCAATACACCTCGTAGGTGCTGCCGCCGCTCGTCACAGCGGTCGTCGGCACGTCGAGTTCGCTGATATCGCCCCACGTTACGCCGTCGGCGGAGTACTCGATGGGGATATGGTCGTCGTTCGTCTCCATGAACGTCACGGCGACATTTACGGTGACTTGCGACGCGTCACTCACGGTGAACTCAGCTTTGCCCCACGAACCGGGGGCGATGATCGCGGGATTCGGGCTGACACTGCTTGCGATGTCCGTGTCGGCGACGGGTGGATTTGCGTAGTTCGCGCCGTTCGTGTCGCCCACGACGCTGAACAGGTCGAAGCTCGCGATGGGGTCGAGCGGCGTGAACTTCGCGACTATCGCGGTCGACGTCGGCAGATCGACGGTCGTCGTGTACTTCGACAGGGTGCCGAGCACCGTCACCGTCGAGATTATCGCGATGACGAGCAGCAGTGCCGCGATGCGCTTGATACTGCGCCGTCTCGTGTCGACGACGACGACCTCGCGGTCGCGTTTGTCGTCCTCGGCTGTAACGTGTCCGAAGTCGATATCGTTATCGTGATTGTCTGAATTGTAGTCTGACATGTTGCTATTCCTCCGTTTGCTGTATTTTCGCGGGTTTGTTGCCGCGTCTTTGTCTGTCGAATATCAGCGCGTAGCCGACGAACAACCCGAGTGGCACGCCGACGAATATGATCGCGCCGACCATCGTCTGCGAGAATCCGATGATTCTGCCCCAAAATCGGCTGCTGCCCGTGACACGCCCCTGAATGTCGGCGGCGGGGATTGTTATCGGGCTGCCGTCGGGCGTGTGACCGACGGTGACGGATATCCCGCCGCTTTCCGTCGGTTCTGACGCGAGAATCGGGCAGATCACGAACCGCGACGGGCAGAAGATCACGAGATCGCCGACCCCGACGCGATTCGGTTCCTTTGTGCTGACGTGAACGAGGTCGCCGCGCCCGATCGCGGGTTCCGGCGCGTCGGTACCCGACAGCACAATCGCGCGCCCGAACGTCGACGCGAGCCGATTCGGAAACATCATCATTTTCACCACCGCGACGACGTTCATTGACGCGAACGCCGCGAGCAGTATCACCGCGAGCGCGAGTATCCAAAGTGTGACGCGGTCGCGGATTCGTCTTACGCTGTCGATTTTGCACCTCTCCATTCGTTTCGTAAGGCTATTTTGCCATCGCAACGGCGCATTATGACACGCAAGCGGCGGTATTTGCAGGCGTTTTTGGACGATGTTGGCATTTGCAGTGAGTGGTTTGGCGGGGTGCGGCACTGACAGTCATGGTTCCCTCATTTACTTTCTGAAAACCTAAAACCATCGTCATTGCGAGCCGCGCGAAGCAATCCAGAACCCCGCAACCTCGTCCAACCTCGCGTTTACGAGGGTTTGGACGGAGAAACAGGGGTCTGGATTGCTTCGTGCGCTCGCAATGACGGGAGTTGGAACGCAGAAAAAGTAAATGCGGCAGCCGTGCATTGACCGTAAATAATGATTGATTTTTCTCGGTGTTTGGAGTATAATACCTGTGGTAGGTGATAATGTGCGCGTATATCTTGATAATTGTTGTTTCAACCGCCCGTTTGACGAGCAGACTTCGGTGGTTATCCGTTTGGAAACCGATGCGAAACTCCACGTTCAGGAGCTTATTCGATCAGGAGAATTAGAGCTTTGTTGGTCGTTCGTTCTCGACTATGAAAACGCGGCAAACCCATTTGTCGAAGTCAGCAGACGGATTGCCGAATGGAAGAATATTGCCGCCGCCACTTGCGCATTGTCAGATGATATTGCTGAAAAATCCGCAGAGTTTATGGCTCTTGGATTGCGTCAGATGGACGCTGCGCATGTCGCTTGCGCGGTTCATCTCGGAGCGGACTTTTTCCTCACCACTGACAAAAAAGTCCTGAACAAACCTATTACCGAGATTCAAGTGCTGAATCCCATTGATTTCATAAGGAGGTACGCCGATGCGGAGTAATGCCGTTGTAAAAGATGAGGGCTTGCGCGTTCTTGCCGAGCAACTCGGAATTGTGGATGCGGAGCGATTCATCGCGCTGTTGCGTCGGGAACCGTTCGACTACACCGAGTGGCGGCGCGATTTGTACAAAGACGTACCGCTTGACGAGTTCTTGAAAAAGGCGGACGAATACAGCGCGAGCACAGCGAATTAAACGCAACATAACACGCACCCCCGAGCCTTACAGCACGGGGGTGCGTTTATTGTACAGTCTTTGATGTATACATTACACGCGTTTCGCATTTGCGCCGCGTCACATCGCGCTACTGCTCGATTATCTCCACGTTGACAGACATATCCGCATTGTTCGGCAATTCGCGGCTCCACGTCTTGCCGCCGTCTGTCGAGTAGTAGGTTATGCCGCCGTCCTGCTTGATTTGCAGTTCGTAGCCGCTTGGTATGCCCGCGTTGTCTTGCGGCGGCGGTTGTAGCGTTGTTGCCACGGGTGCGGACGGGGTGTTGACGGTTCCCGCTTTCGGTTGCATCGCGAAGATCGTTATCAGCACGGCGAGTGCGACGAGCATCACCGCGCCCGCGGTGAATACCGTATATTTCAGTTTGTTGTCCACGTTATCTCCTTTACTGCGGCGTGTTGCGCTTGACAAACGTGAGACTGCCCTTGTTCAAGCCCCAGACCTCGTCCGCGCTCTCCGCGACGTTCTTCGAGTGGGTCACGATGATGACGCACTTGTTCTCGTTGTGCGCTAAATCCTTGAAAATCTGCATGATGTTGCGCTCGGTGTCGCCGTCGAGGTTGCCGGACGGCTCATCGGCTATCACGACATCGGGGTTGTGCGACAGCGCGCGTGCTATACCGACGCGCTGCTGTTCGCCGCCCGACAGTTTCAGCACCTTGCGCCCCGACTTTTCGCGGTCGATGCCCATTTTTTCGAGCAGCGAGTGCGCCGTCTGCCTCTTGCCGCCCTTTACGCCGCTGATGCTCATGGACAGCAGTATGTTGTCGATGACCGTGGCGTTCGTGAGCAGATTGAAGCCCTGAAAGATCACGCCGATGCTCTTAGCGCGGTACTCGTCGCGGTTCACGCGGGTCATATCCGTGTCGTTGTACAGAATCTTGCCGCCCGTGGGCAGGTCGAGACCCGATATCAGCGACAGCAGCGTGCTCTTGCCCGAGCCTGATTTGCCCATTATCGCGTACAGCGTACCCTGCTCAAACGCGGCGTTCACACCGCTGAGCACATTTTTTTTCGCGCCTTTATAGGCGTAGGAGACATTGTTTAACGCTAAAACACTCATTTTACTCACCTAATTCCTTTCAGACAGTATCTGCATGGGTTCGTACCGCGTGATAAACACAATGCCTATGACGCTCGACACCATCGCGAGCAACAGCGCGACGAGTGCGATTCGCACAGCAGCGTCCGCGCCCAGTCGTACGTTCAGCTCGGACAGCGGGGTCAAATCCTTCGGCGCGGCGTTCGGCTCGGTGGAGGCGGTGGTGGTATACGCGCCTTTCAGCCCGCTGTTCTGCGCCTGTTCCGCGATCTTGATCTGTCCGCTGAGCATCGTGTCGGCGACGGGTTGAGACACCGCGACGGACGCCGCGAACCCGACTATCAGGCACAGCACCGTCAGCGCGAGCATCTCGGACACAAACCCCACGGCGACTTTGCCTTTCTTCATGCCCATCGCGCGCAGAACGCCGATCTCATATTTGCGCTCGCGTATCGCCATCGTCGAGATGATCAGCAGTATAACGCCGCCGAGTATCAGCACGACGATCATAAACGTGTTCGTGATCTTTGCCATGTTTTCAACGGGACCGACGACGGCGTTGTAGCCCGCCTCGTCCGTTTGCACCGCGTAGTAGTTCGGGAGACCGTTCGCGTACAGCTCATCGGTGAACGCTTGTAGCATGGACGGGTCTTTCAGGTAGTACGTCGCCGTCACCGCGCCTATGCCGCCGATCTTCTCCGCCGTCTCCATGTCGGTCAGCACCTCGTTATGGCGGTGCGTCACGGGATTCTTTGACATGTGCGCGTTGGCGTTGCCCTCCGCGAGCAGTGTGTCGTCTTTGAAGATGCCGACGATTTTCAGCTTATATTCCGTCTTGTTCGGCTTGACGGTGATCGTGTCGCCGACTTTCAGTCCGTTCAGGTCGGCGAAGTCCTTACTGATGATACACTCGTCCTGACCGTCGCGGTAGAACTCGCCGTCGATCAACTTTCGTATACCGCTCGCGAACTCCGCGCTGATGTTCGGGCTGTTGCTGCCGAACAGTCTGCCGCGCAGGTCCCAACCCTCCTCATCGTCGAACACTTTCAGCCCGGGGTATTCGACCATCGTGTTGCATGAGAGCGCGGTTTTCTGCAAATACTGTGACTTGGCGTACTCCAAATATTTTGCGGGCGATACGCTGTCGACACCCTTGCTGCCCTCGTACTCCGTGTACTTGCCCTCGCTCACCGCTTTCGCGTAGTCGAGATACAGGAACACCTCGGAGCCGAACCGCCCCTTGTAGTCCTTGATGATGGCGGCGGACGTCGTACCGATAAGTATCGAGACCGCTGTGGCGACGATGATCACCAGCAGGATAATCCCCATCAGCGAGTTGCGCCCCTTGTTCCGACCGAGGTTCTTGATCGCGTTGTGAATAACGTACATGCTCTGTTTTCTCCTCTTTCATGATTGTCCGTGCATTGGACTGACGCAAGTATAGCACAATGAATGTTAACTGAGTGTTTACTGGAAAAAGATTTTGTGTAATGTTCAGCTTTTTACTGTCATTCTGAGCGACGCGAAGAATCCCCCGACTAATGCGCATTGGGAAGGGGATTCTTCGCTCCGCTCAGAATGACAATCCCGCACGTAGGGGCGGGGTTTACCCGCCCTTTGCACATTGTACCGTTCGTCATGGTACCGTTCATCATGCGCAAGGGCGGGTAGACCCCGCCCCTACGAAACGTGCGGTGCGAATACGAAACGGTGCGGTGCGAATACGGAAACGGTGTGGCATACCACAAAACCCGCATCCCCCGTCCAACTCCCGCAACTGTTAATTGTTAATTGTTAACTGTTAACTGGCATTGAATGCCAGATAAAACGTCGACCCATCACCGACCGCGCTGTCCACGTAGACAAACCCGCCGCACAGGTCGCACACGTGCGACACCAAGCTCAGACCGATACCGTAACCGTCGCGGTTCAGCTCACGCACGCGGTACAGGTGTGTGAAAATCTTGTTCTGCTCCTCGTCGGAGATGCCGATACCGTGGTCGCGCACTATTATGATGACGCTGTCGTGTTCACGGCGCACGGCGACCTCGATGGGGTTGCCGCCGCCGTACTTGACCGCGTTGTCGAGCAGGTTGCACACCGCGCGGTAAATCCAACGCTCTTTCGCCGCGATTTCATAGCTCAGGTGTTCGTCGAAATCGAACCGTATGTCGGCGGTGTGCTTGTACGCGTCGCAAGCCTCGGCGCACACGAGCGACACGTCCACCTCGCCGATATCGCCGCCGTCCGCCGAGTCGCTGAGCGTCACGATGTCGTCGATGCTGTCCGCAATCGCGGCGAGAATCCGCGCGTGTGTCGGGTTCTGCTGCAACACGGGGTCGGCGCGCAGAATCGCAATGTTGTTCTTCTGCTCGTGCGTCAGATACGCCTGCAATTTCTTGTAGTCGTCGAGGTGCCGCTCGAACAGCGCGTACAGCCGACCGTACGCGTCGGCGAACGCGGAGTCGTCGATCACGGGTGCCGTGTCCTCGGAGATGCTGTCGAGGTTCTTCACAAGCCGCTGTATGCGCCGCTGTTCCGCCCTCAGCAGCAGCAGCCACAGCAGCGCGGACGAGCCGAGCAAAAAAACGCAGAAACACACGGCGATCGTCGGCAGCAGCCGCGTGAGTTGTGCCGCGAAAAATCCGCTCAGCGCGTCGGGCGTGATCATCTCGCCGCCGTACATGGGGTTCCCGTCGATCACGATACCGTCGTAGATGTCCTTCGGCGACATGATGAACACCCCGCCCACGCCGTCCATCTCAGCTTGCAGATTGCGTTGCAGCGACGCGTTCAGGACGAAAAGACCTACGAGAAACGCGCAGGTCACGAGCAGGGAGTACGCTCCGATGATCAGCGTCGTCTTTACTCCGACTTTTCGCACAGCACATACCCCTTTCCGCGTATCGTTTGCAGCAGTTCCGCGCCCGCCGCCGCCGTGAGTGCCTTTTTCAGCCGCGCGATATGGACGCGCAGGACGGACGAGAACGGGTCGTAGTCCTCGTCGTACACATGCTCGGCGATATCCTCGGTGGACACCACGTCGGGATAACGCCCCGCGATGTACTCCAAGATGTCAAACTCTTTTGCTTTCAGCGCGATTGCGGCACCATTGTACTGTGCCGCGCGCGTTTTCGGGTTGATTGTCAGCTCGCCGACCGTGATCACGGGGTTCGTGCGCCCCTGAAAACGCCGGATCACCGCCTGTATCCGCGCGCGCAGCTCGATCAGCTCGAACGGCTTGACGATGTAGTCGTCCGCACCGAGATCCAGTCCGAGTGCGCGCTGTTCCACCTCGTCGCGTGCTGTGATGATGATTATCGGTGTCGCGACGTCGGATTCGCGCAGAAACTTCAATATCTCCAACCCGTCCTTGTCGGGCAGGTTGAGGTCAAGCAGAATCGCGTCGTACCCGCTAACGTACGCTTTCTCCTCGCCGTCCGCGCCGAGCGCGGCGGTGTCCACAGAGAACCCGCTGCGTTCCAGACCTCTTTTGAGTTGCTCGGACAGCAGTTCGTTGTCCTCAATGATCAAAATCCGCATATGTAAGCTCCTGTCGTTTTCTCGGTCTACGTAGGGGGCGATGTCCTCATCGCCCCTTGCGGCACCTCAAATGTTGCCGTAGGGGACGCCGCCCTCGGCGTCCCGTCCCCGATGTTGCGGTTGCCTGTCGTGGCCGGGGGGGGGTGGGTTATCGCCCCGCAGGCCCGGCCCCCCCCCCCCCCGCCCAACCCCCCCCCCAAGTCCATAGGAGAATGGTTAATTT
>JAISJJ010000130.1 GCA_031261585.1 Oscillospiraceae bacterium | reverse complement strand
CGATTTGTTCGAGCTTTATCTCAAGGAAACCGAGTTCAGATTCAATCACCGCGGGCAAAATCTTTATAAAATTTTACTCAAAATGCTGAGGGAACGCTGTTTTTAGTGTCAAGTCCCTTAACAATTTCGGGGGTTGGATGCCGGATGTACGGACTCCCTCCGCCGCCGTTCGGCGGCACCTCCCTCTATGAGGGAGGCTTGGACGGCGCGTTCCCCAAAAGCCTCCCTCTCAGAGGGGGGTGCCGTCCGCAGACGGCGGAGGGAGATCTCCCGTCTAACGGTGTCCCGCAACCTTATGACATTCTGCGTGGTCGCAGGGGTGACCATCGCCACCTACGGATTCCACAATATTCACTATATTTTGGAGGTATCATCATGTCCACCGATTTCACATCATCAATCGCTTCTTTCTCCATGGATTGGTTCAGTCTGCGCGGCAAAACCGCGCTTATCACGGGCGGTAACAAGGGTCTCGGGCTCGGTTACGCCGTCGCGTTCGCCAAGGCGGGCGCGGACGTGTTCGTGACGCACCACGCACACGCGGCGGACGAGGCGCGCACACTCGTAGAGGCGGAGGGCGTGCGTTTCGCGTCGATTCAGGGCGATCTGTCGCAGCCCGACGACCGACGCGCCGCGATTGACGCGTGTCTCGCCGCGTTCGGCAAGATCGACATTCTCGTGAACAACGCCGCTACGAACCATTTCGAGGACTTCCTCGACTTTCCCGATGAGGAGTTCTCTCGCGTGCTGGAACTGAACCTGAAAACGGTGTACTATCTCGGTCACGACGTCGCGAAGATCATGGTGAAGCAGGGCGGAGGGAAGATCATCAACATCGGTTCCGCGCTGTCGTACACCGCCGACGCGAAATGCCCGTCCTACGTCACCGCGAAGCACGGCGTTATCGGGCTTACGAAGTCGTTCGCCAACGAACTCGCGCGGTACAATATACAATGCAACTGCATCTGTCCGGGATTTTTCCAGACCGACGTGAACGCGGCGGTCAGCTCCGACGTTGAGTTTTTCAACCACATCACGGACCGCATCAGCGCGGGACGGTGGGGCAACCCCTCCGATCTCATGGGCGCGGCGGTGTTCCTCGCGTCGCGCGCGTCGGACTACCTGAACGGCGCAGATATTAATGTGGACGGCGGGTTCGCTACGGTGATATAGGGGGAATTAGGCGCGCAACCTATATGTAGGGGCGGGGTTAACCCGCCCTTGCGTTTCGTTTTACGCACCGAACCGTTTCGTAGGGGCGGATGTCCACATCCGTCCTGTTTTGGTGACGAATCGCGTGCATAACACAGGGGCGATGTGGACATCGCCCCCTACGCATACATTTTCACAATGTGTAGGGCATTTACGTAGTGACAGACGCCCCCGTCTGTCCGTGTTCGGGTTTCAGCGCAGGACGGACGGGGCGTCCGTCCCTACGAATACGTGTGCGCGTAAACAAACATTGCAAAAGGGCGGGGGGGAACCCCGCCCCTACGACAACGCGAATCTGCAATCGCGGTACCAGCAGTTTCCCGCACGGTGAGATCGCCGTCGGCCGCCCCTACGACAACGCGAATCCGAAATCGCGCCGCTGAAATTTTTCAACGCCCGCGTCTGCACCCTCGCGATAATATTTGTTGACAATCGCACTGCTTTTCGTTATAATACATTGTAACAATCACCAAAAATTTACGCAGAAAGCGAAAGGATTGGCGCAAAATGAACAGACACATACCGTATACCCCGAACGAACTGCGCGTCGTCGGCGAACTGCCCGGATTTTTCGGACCCGGCACCCCGCTGCGCGACTATCCAGTCACACCGCGCGAGAATGTCGCCGCGATGTTCTTCGACAAACACCCGTACTGGCTGCCGGGTCCCGCCGACTCGACGATGATGATCCCTGACCTGTACAACGAACGTCTCGGGCGCGGCGGTCCCGCAGGGACGACGGACGCGTTCGGCATCGAGTGGGAGTGGGTCGCGTCGGCGGGCGGCTCGATTGTGCGCCCGGGCGAACCGTTCATGGCGGACGCGAACGAGTGGACGGACAAGATCAAAATCCCCGATATCGACGCGTGGGACTGGGCGGGTGAGGCCGCAAAGACGAAACTCGACTCGCGCGTGTCCAACCAGATGTCGTTCGTCAACGGGTTCTGGTTCGAGCGGCTCATCTCGTTCATGGACTTCGCGCCCGCCGCTATGGCGTTGCTCGACGACGACCAGAAACCCGCGATACACGCGATCTTCGCGGCTATGACGGACTTGGGCATAAAACTTGTCGACAAATTCTGCGAGTACTACCCCGCGCTCGACGGGTTCAATATCCACGACGACTGGTCGGCGCAAAAGGCTCCGTTCTTCTCGCAGGACATTGCGTACGAGATGTTCGTGCCGTACATGCGCGCGCTCACCGACCACATTCACGCGAAAGGTCGTTACGCGTCGCTGCACTCGTGCGGGCGCGGCGAGACGCGCGTGCAGTGCTTCATCGACGGCGGTTTTGACACGTGGGATCCGCAGATCATGAACGACACATACAAGCTCTACGACGAGGTCGGAGACAAGATCATCATCTCGCTCGTGCCGCAACCGCTCGATGTCGCGTCGCTGCCCGAGGACGAGCAACGCAAACTCGGCACCGAGTTCGCCGAGAGGTTCGCGAAAGCGGGGAAACCCGCGAACATCGCGTTCTACGGACAGCCCGCGATGACACCCGCATTCTCCGAGGCGGTGTACGTGCGCTCACGGCAACTGTACACGAAGTAAAGCACAGAATAACGGGACGCGGGCTCCCTCCGCCGTCTGCGGACGGCACGATGTCAATTAACAGTTAACAGTTGGGGACAAGGGTTGCGGAGACGGGGGCAAACCCCCGCCGTCTGCGGACGGCACCCCCTTTCCGAAAGGGGGCAGAGTTGGACGAGGGTTCGTTTCCCACGTCCAAAGTCTCCCTCACTGAGGGGGATGTCACGAAGTGACAGGGGGAGTCCGCGCCGAGACCCGCACACACGCAAATGCGCAGTAGCTAAACGCGTTGCCGTATGGGCTACCATTGGCCGCCCGTCGGGAGTTATTCGCACCGCAACAGAGCGGCCACATGTGTCGCCCCTGCGCAAACCGACACACGTGCGCGAGAACCATGACATTTGCACGCGCCATTGTGCCGCATCATCACGATATCCGCATAAAATCAGGAGATCACACATATGTACATACCACCGTATCCGAATCTCATGCAGCCGCTGAAACTGCGCAGTCTGCTGCTGAAAAACCGTATCATGTCCGCGCCGAACATGGTGTTCCGCTCGTTCGGCGGTCGACCCGACGAGTACTACGTGCGCTATCTCGAACACAAGGCGCGCGGCGGTGCCGCTATCGTCACGCTCGGCGAGGGCAACGTCTGCGACGGAGGCAACCACACGCTCGGCATAGAGCCGACGTTCGAGAATATGGCGGTGTTCGCCGAGATGGCGCAGGCGATACACGAGCACGGCGCGGCGGCGAGTGTCGAGCTGACCCACGGCGGTATCGGCGTCAACCCTCGGTTCAACCGCGATTTGAATCGGCTCATATCACCGTCGGGCGGCATCGGTGCGCACGGCGCGAATACGCGCGCAATGACGCGGGACGACATGGAGATCGTTGCGCGCAGCTTCGCCGACACCGCCGAGTACTACGTGAAAGTAGGTTTTGACACGGTGCTCGTTCATTGCGGACACGGTTGGCTACTCGAACAGTTTATGTCGATCGTCACGAACACGCGCACAGACGAGTACGGCGGGAGTTGGGAGAACCGCATACGCTTCCCGCTGTATGTGCTTGAAAAAGTGCGTGAACGGCTCGGCGCGAACCGCGCGATACTCGTGCGCGTGTCGGGTTCCGAGCGTACGCCCGACGGGTTCACGCCCGAGGACATCGCGGAGTTTCTCGCGCGGGCGCAGGAGTACGTCGACATGGCGGAGGTGTCGAGCGAGGACTTCACGTACACGTTCGCGACGCCGTATCTGCCGTGGGGGCAGAATGTCGAGCTTGCCGAGGCGATAAAGCGCGTGGGCAAGGTGCAAATCCCGATATTCACCGTCGGCTCGATACTCGACCCCGCGCAGGCGGAGGAGATCATCACGTCGGGCAGGGCGGACGGTGTGTCCATGTCGCGCGCGCTGATCGCCGACCCGTATCTGCCGAAAAAGGCGGCGCAGGGGCGCGACGACGAGATTCGCCCGTGTCTGCGGTGCCTGAACTGCACCGATTCGGACAACGACAACCACCACTTCACTTGCAGCGTAAACCCGCTCACGGCGCACGAGCAGCGGCTCGGTTTCGGCGAGGAGATACCGCTCGCGAAATCGAAAAAGCGCGTATTGATCGTCGGCGGCGGTCCCGCGGGATTACAGGCGGCGATAACGGCGGCGGCGCGCGGTCATGTGGTCACGCTCGCGGAAAAATCCGCGAAGCTCGGCGGTCTGCTGCGCTTCACGGACACGGACACGCGCAAGGCGGACTTGCGGCGGTTCAAAAGCTATCTCGTGCGCATGGCGGAGCGGTCGGGCGCGGAGATTTTGACGGACACGGAGGTCAACGACGCGCTGATCGAGCGAGTGAACCCCGACAACATCATCGTCGCCACGGGCAGCCGTCCGATAGTGCCGACGTTTATCAGCGGTTACGAGCGCGCGAGACACGCCACGGCGGCGTATTTCGAGCCTGACATCGAGATCGCGGACAGCGTCGTCATGGTCGGCGGCGGTCTGATCGGCGTGGAGACCGCGCTGCACCTCGCGAGTCTCGGCAAAAAAGTCACGGTGCTCGAACTGGCTGACACGTACGCCGCCGACGCGAAAGGCGTGTACAAACTCGGCATAGCCCGCGCCGCGCAGGAATTCGGCGTCGAGATAATCACGGGTGCGCGCGCCGTCGAGATCACCGACAGCGGTGTCGTCTACGAAAAGGACGGCAAAACGCACACCGCAGAGGGCGGCAGCGTGTTCTACGCCGTCGGTATGCGCGCGGACGAGAGCCTGTACCTCGAACTGAGCGCGAAAGCCCCGAGCGTCGCGCTCGTAGGCGACGGCAAGCGCGTAGGCAAGGTCGACGGCGCGGTACACGGAGGGTTCTTCGCGGCGCTTGATGTGTAGCGGAGAGCGCAGAGTGCGACAGAGAAATCAAGGGCAGAGTATGAATATGAACTTTACCACTCTCACATGCAAGTTCTTTTCG
>JAISJJ010000085.1 GCA_031261585.1 Oscillospiraceae bacterium | reverse complement strand
CCGTTATGGTCGGTTTTGGAAATTTGGTTGCCGTCGAGACGGTACGTATACGCATACGACGACAGCACCGTCGCGCCGCGCTTGTTGGCAACATTTGTCACGAGATTCGCGCGGTTGTATGCGTAAATCTCGGACGTGCCGTTCGCATAGACGAGACTTGCGCGGTTGCCGTTCGTGTCATAGGTGTATGTCGCGGCGACGGTGCCGCCGTCTGAAACGGTGACGAGACGGTTCAGCGCGTCGTAGGAATACATAGTATTTGCAACGAGTTCACCGTTCTCGGCGGCGATTAACGATGTGCGGTTGCCCATGAGATCGTACGTGTAATATTTCTCCACGTCGCCCGATTCGAGGACGCTCGCGACGCGTCCGAGCGCGTCGTACGTGTAGTTGAGCGTCGCGGTCTCATTGGATTGCGCGATGACGGAACCGTTGAGCGCGTAGGTGTACGCGGTCACGTCGCCGCCCGCGGTGCTGATGAGAATGCGCCCGAGCGCGTCGTACGTGTTCGTGGTCGTCACGCCGTTGCGGTCGGTTTTCGTGAGTACGTTGCCCGCGAGATCGTACGTGTAGTACTCCGTCTGACCGAGCGCGTCGGTGAGCGTCAGGACGTCGCCGAAGCGGTCGTAAGTGTACGCGGTTGTAGACGTACCAACGGTTTGCGTGAGTATGTTGCCCGCCGCGTCGTACGTGTACGCGGTGTGGAGCGCGACGTTGCCGTCGTCGTAGCTGTCAGATTGTGTCAGGAACCCGCGCGCGTTGTACGTGTACCGCGTCTCGCCGAACGACGTCGCCGCGCCCGCCGCGTTGTTGCGCACGCGCTCGCGCGTGACGTTGCCGTTCGCGTCGTAATCGTAGCGCGTCTCGGCGTTGGACGTCGTGTTGCCGACGGTCTCGAACGGCGCGGTTTGGGTCAGCAGCCGACCGAGATTGTCGTACGTCGAGGTCGCTGTGTTGCCGCTGTAATCCGTCGCGGACACGTTGCGCCCCAAGGCGTTGTAGGTGCGCGAGGTCGTCTGATTCAGCGCGTTCGTCTCGGTCAGCGCGCGCCCCGCGTAGTCGTACGTGTACTTCACGGTGAACGTGCGGTTCGCCGCCGCGTCCTGCGCCGAGAGCGCGGTCAGCGCGTTGCCCACGTAGTCGTACGTGTACGCGTCGCGGTACTCCGTGCCGTTCAGCACGAAGCCTTTCATGACGACGCTGCCCGTGTTGTCGGTGTATTCGGTGGTGACAACGCTCGGCGCGGACGCGTCGCCTACGATGGTTTTCGTCGTTTTTGCGTAGTACACGCCGTTCACGAGCGCGGCATCGTTGTACGCGTACGTCACGGACGACAGCGTATTCCCGTCGGTGTCCTCAACGGTTTCCGTCAACACGCGGTTGAGCGCGTCGTACGTGAACGTAGTGACCGCGTCGAGCGAAGTCACCTGAGCGGGGCGCAGTTTCGAGTCGTAGACACTGCTCGTGACGACGGTGTTGCTCTCGATATCCAAAACGCTCTCGATGTTGCCGAGCGGGTCATAGAGATACTTGATCGAGTTGCCGCGCTCGTCCGTCGCGATAATGGTGTTGGCAACGCTGTCGTAAACCCAAGTTTTCGCGGTGCCGTCAGGGTTTGTCTGCAACGTGACACGCCCGAGCGCGTCGTAGGCGTACTGCGTGACATTGCCGTTAGCGTCGGTCTGCGCAATCACGTTGCCGAACGCGTCGTACATGAACTTCTGCTCAACGTAACCGTCAGGCAGCGCACCGCCGTCTATCAGCGCGCCGTCAGAATCGCGCACACCCGTGACGTAACTCCGCGTCAGGTACACGCCGTTGTAGGACGACGGTAGCGCGGTATTGATGTTCGCATACTCGTAGAATGTCGAGATATACGTGCTGAACCCGTCGTTGTACGCCCGCGTCTCCGTGACGTTGCCGCTCGCGTCGTAGACATACTCAGTCTGCGCTTTCAACACGTTGTTCGCGTAGATTTTAGCATACCGAACCGACTTGCCGTCCGTAGTCGGCGTGTATTCTTCTTTGATGGTAGTGGACGCGTCTGTTCGGTGTGTTTTCGTTGCGACGAAGTGGTAGGTTGGGTCGTAGGTGTACGTTGTGGTGCCATCTAATCGCTCGGCTTGCTCCCCGAAATATTGTATAAAACCGTTCCAAATTGGGACGATATTTTGCAGCAAATACGCTGTATAGGCGGCTGCAGCAGCAGCAAGCACTGGATCGGACAGATTCGTTGCGCCGAAAGCGGCACCATATGAGCTTTGCGCTCCTGCAATTATCTGGTCATGGCAATATTGCAGAGCTTGAGCCGCCGTGGTGAATGTGCCGTTATTTAAGGACGCTGTGGCTTGTGATATAGTTTGAGAAACGTGCGTTGCAATCTGCGGTTGTGTGTTTGAGATTTGCAATTGATCGACAATCTGCGCAAATATCGCTTTGTGGTCTTCAAGCGACACACTCGGCAACGGGATAACGTGTGTCAACATATCGCCGTAATTATTGTAGGTGTACTTCTCGACGCGCTCTATATACGCAGTACCATTGTATGCCTTGTTTGAGACGTTAGTCGGCAATTTATCGGCGTTATATGTGATGGACTGGCTCGTAAGTGTCGCGTTGGTTGAGGATTTGACGTTTGTCGCAACCAATAAGTGCTTGTTATTGAATGTGTAAATCGTTTTCGTGCCGAAGCTGTCCGTCACTGTCGAGCCGTACGTGTATGTTAACGGCAAACTCGCGGCAGTTCCCGTTGTCGTCGGAATAGTTCCTGTATAATTACCCTGATATGTTATCGTTTTGCTTCCGAATTCCTCGCCGTTCGCGACATTGTATACGGAACTTAAGCGATAATATGTCTGTATTCCCATTGTGCCGAGATTGCCCGTCACGCTCTCGTAAGTGTAGTTTGAGGTCGCACCTGTGGGATATGTAACAGTTGTTAAAAGGGCATAGGGCTTTGTTGCCGCATTACCTGCACCCGGATAGGGGGTTACTTGTCGAGCGAGGTAGTTATCACTGCCGTTTTGCGTCGAGTATGTAAACAGCGTCTCCCGTCTGTCCTGATCAACAGCTTTCGTCAATGCGTAACTGTCGGTCTGACCTGAAATCGGTTCGAGAAAATACTGTATGCTCTGATTGTTCGGCAACG
The DNA here is from genome assembly GCA_031261585.1 of Oscillospiraceae bacterium. Taxonomy (GTDB): domain Bacteria; phylum Bacillota; class Clostridia; order Oscillospirales; family Oscillospiraceae; genus JAIRRO01. The sequence goes on along the minus strand of JAISJJ010000085.1, from coordinate 21,432 downwards.
AAACTGTGACCGTCTTGCCTACGGTTGTTGTGGTATATGTAAAAGTAATTACACGCCCCGCCGTGTCGGTGATCTCGGTTATTAGGTGCTTGCCGTTGATGCTCGTGTGTTTGAATGTGATTGTGTTTCCATACCTGTCTGCCATGCCGAGCAGTCGTCCGTCGGCGGCAAAATACGTCTTTTTGCCATCCTTATATTTCAGCACGTATGCGGAATTTACCTGAGAGTTCGTAAAGCTGCCGTTGTCTTTGAGTATTTGCAGATCAAGCGTCGCATGGTCTCTGAGGTTGCTTTTTGACACATAATTTGTATTACTGTTTGACGCAATAAAACTACTGTCTATCTCATAAGCGGAACCGTCCTCCAAATGGAGGACTTTTGTTCCCAAAACGTCTTCAATATAGGGGAAATTAAACGACCACCCCGCTCCGAGTTGATTGCTAAGCGCGTGTGCCACAGGTTCGGATGTCGTTCCGATTGGAATGGTTACAAAAGCATTAGGCATGTACGTAACCCGCGTATCCACCAGATTCGCGTTCGCGCCGTTATACGTCAGCCCAATATTCAAGTCGAACCCGTTCTTACCCGGCAGCGACACACCGGGCAATCTGTACGTCAGCGCGCCTGTGTTCAGTTGTATGCTCTCGCTGTCGTCGACGTTGTACGCGAACGGCGCATTCGGGTATTGCGGAGTTTCAGAACCGTCGTCAGAGAACAGTTGATTTTCCGCGCTGCTCTGCCGCTCGTATATGTACAGCGCGATGATCTGCGCGACCTCAACTCCCGACTTGCCGTGAGCCGCCGCGTATGCGAACAACGCCTCCGCGCGCACGTGCAGCATCTGCGCCTGTTCGAGCAGCGTATCGCGCGTATCCTGCGACAGCGACGGATACGCGCCGCGAATTGCCGCAATGTCCGCATCGTCCGCGACGATCACGTCCGCGATGTCAATCCCGAGCGCGGCGGCGACGGGGAACGCAAACACGGTGTTCTGCACCGAATATCCCGCCAAGATCAGCGCGCGCACCGTGTCCGCTTCTTCTCCGCCGAGTGCCTCGGTGCGCAGGAATGACGAGAAAGCGTTCATCTCAATCGCCGCTGAAATCTCGTCGTCAAAACGCGCGTATATCGTCTGAATCTCCGCGACGGTGAACCCCGTCGCGCCGATGCTCTGCGCGATCAGCGTCGATTCCGCTATCGTGTAGCCCGCGATTTCGCACTCGCGCATCGCGTAAATCGGCAGGCCGAGACTCTCGCACAGCAGGGTCTGTTCCGTAACCGTGAGTTCGGAGAAATATGTGTGCGCTTCGAGCAGCGCGAGAATTTCCTCTGTGTACGGGTTTTCAACCACAGGTACGATGTTCTGCGCGACAATCGGCTCACCGCTCGTGACGAGCGTGTACGCCGCACCTGCGTCGAGTATGCCGCCCGTCAGCGTGGTTCCAGTCAGTCGGTAGAGCGGGCGCGCGGTGTACGTCAGCGCGAAAGCGAGTTGCTCCGCGTTGAGCGTCGTGTCCGTGCCGAGAACCAGCGCGGCGGCACCCGCCGTTATGGCGGCAGCCTGCGATGTGCCGCTCTTGTAGCCGTAATTTCCGTTCGGCAGCGACGAGAAAATGCCGACACCCGGTGCGGCGAAATCCACATTTTCAACGCCATATGCCGAAGAGCGCGCGAGACCGCCGATGTTGTTATGCGACGCGACGCTGATGATGTTCGGCAGGTCGAACGCGGCGGGGTACGCGACATTTGTTGTGCCGTTGTTGCCCGCCGCGCTGACGAACAACATATTTGAGTTGCGCATAGCCTCGTACAGCGCGGGGTTGTACGCATATGAACCCCACGCGCACACGACGATTGCCGCGCCCTGCGCCTCGGCGTACTCAATCGCGCGTATCGCGTCGGAGGTGTAGCCGCCGTTGTTTGTGGCGAAGCGTATCGGCAGAATTTTTACGTTCTGCGCGGCTCCGAGTATCTTACCGCTTCCGGCAATGATACCCGCGAGATGCGTGGCGTGTTCCTCACCGTTTCCGGCGGACGGGTCGCTGTCGTTATCCACGAAATCATAACCGCCGAGCAGTTTTCCGTCGAGCGCGGGGTGCGTCAGGTCAATGCCCGTGTCGATGACCGCGACGATCACCTCGCCGAGCACCGTGCCGTCGCTCCACACGGGCAGGAGATTGGCGTCAATGCCCGCAAGCCCCGTATTGCCCTGAACGTCCTGACCGTAATTGTAAACGCCCCATTGCCACTCGGGCGCGTCGTCTGACATAGTTGTCAGCGGATAGTTGAGCTGCACATACTCGACATTCGGGTTGTCGTAAAGCTCGTTTGCCTTTGCGAGCGCGGTCTCGTCGGAGTCGAATTTGAGCGTTTCAGCAGATGCTTTGTTTGCGTATTTTACGATGATTTCCTGCGCGGCGCGCGTGTTCTCCTGAACGCCGACACTATTTGGGCGCAACCGCTGTACACCCTCGCCCGCGAACACCGCGCCGCCGAGTTGAATATTATTGTTGCCGTTGACCTTTGAATATGTAGGGGTTTCGGGAGTGACGGGCGCGGTCAAATCGTCAGGCGCGGAAAAACCGCCCGTGACCGCGTATACGCCCTCGTTCAGGCGCATGAAAATTGTCGCAGCTTCGGCACGCGTCGCGGTCTTTTTCGGGTTGAAGCGTCCGTTGTCGTCGCCGCGAATGATCCCCGTGACGCGCATTAGTTCCAGTCCGTCAAGCGCGTATACGGACACCGCCGCAATGTCGACGAAACCGCTGACCGCGTTTGCAGCAGCGGGTAGCGTTATTTTTTTGTTTCCGAGATAGCGCGCGATTACCGCCGCCATCTGCTCGCGCGTGATCGGGTCGTTAGTGCCGAAAATACCGTCGCCGTAACCGTCCACGATACCGTTATCCGCCGCCCACGCGACATACGGCGAGTACCATTGACCGACAAGGACGTCGCTGAAACTGCTGCTGCCGTATTTCGCAGTATCCACGCCGTCCAGTCGCCCGAGGATCGTGACGAACATCGCGCGCGTCAGACTCTTTTGCGGTGAAAAAGTGTCGCCGCTGTCGCCGTTCATCAACTCGAAAACATTCGCGTACAGCACCGCCTCATAGTACCAGTCGCCCGCGGCTACGTCAGAAAAAGGCAACTCCGGCACCGCAGTATCAGCCTGCGTACCGGAGTTGAGTGTTTTTTGTATTTCTTCCCATGCAGCACGGCGCGAGTCAGCCGCCGCCGCTTCCGCAGAAATGTTCAGTGAAAGAGGATCGGCGAGTGACACAAAAAGCGCGAGTGTCAGGATTATGGCGGCAATTGTTCTGAATGCTTTTGTGTGTGTCATGATAGTATCCTTCTCAATTTATTGTGTTGTTTTGCTTCTGATTTCGCGTGTCGGAGGTCGCGCTGGGTGCGGATTGCGTCTGTTGTGGCATCTGAAAAATACAAAAGAGCCGACAAGAGGAATATCTGACCACGTGAACCCGTGGACAGAGATAGCTTCCAAACTCGCAAACTCTCACTTATGTTTATTTTCAGTTGTGACCAAGTTTGCGAGTACGTACAAACGAGGTTGGTTTTTGTGTAGTTACTACGGTTTACATCGCACATTTCAAAGACTGCACGTTGCGCCGGAAACATTAAACCAACGCAAATCTTTTGAATGTGTAAATATTAACATGTTCGGACCGGCTTGTCAAGCAAAATTTGGGCGTTTGTCACAATTATTTTGTATAGATGCGGATAACCCGTTCGGCAAGCAGGGGTTTGTGGATCCAAAAGTCCACAAACCGCTTGTTGGGGCAAAGCCTCAAACCCCTCGAACGAGCGCATACGCACCCGTTCGTTAAGCCGCCGCGCGGCTGCTTTGTATAAGTTCAAACGTCGCGCAACTCGGCAGCACCTCGTCAATTTTTCGGCGCAGTTTCTCACGCCATGAGACGGGTTTTTCATCTCCAAGCCACTCGCCGCGCCCACGCGATGGTTTCGGGTTTTCAATACAGGCTATCGCGCCGTTTGCGCAGACGCTTATGCGAAATTCGGTGTGGCTAAGCTCAAATATCAGGGTTCCGATGCAGCACAAATCGCCGAACCACGCAAAACACCTGCATAAACACCGCGAGTTGCCTTTCTCGGTGTTGGATTTTTCATGAGGTGCGCGGTGCAGCCATGCCCCGTGAAATTGATACTTGACAAATACGGTGCGAGAGTGTATTATATTCAGGCTTGGAGAGGTATCGAAGTGGTCATAACGGGGCTGACTCGAAATCAGTTTGACGGCAACGTCACGTGGGTTCGAATCCCACCCTCTCCGCCAATTATCAAAGCCTTGGGAACACTACGTTTCCAAGGCTTTTGCTTTTTCCGTCAGCACCGCAACACAGTGTGTATTCACCCTCAAAAACCCCGAAATGGCGACATTTTGGTGACATTTGTCCGAAGCGGAGATAAAAATAAGCGTACGAAATATCATTGAAAAAACCTCCAAGATATGCTACAATATCCGCAACACAACCATCGATCGCACTGCCAGCACAACACCGCACAGCATTACCCGCACGATGCATCTCCGCCGCCATCAACATAGCCATAGCGGTCGTCATGGAAAGCGTCTCCGAGCTTATCGCCGACTCACTCCGCATCTTCGCAACAGTTGCGGTGGCGAATATCCGCTTCACGGTCAACCCGATACGCCTGACGCTCGTCGCGGGTTTACTCGGCGCGATATTCATACGGTAGAACGAGGGTGCGGCACGATGAACGAGACCTACATCTGCAAGATAGACGACCCTGCGCAATTGGTTCCGCACAGCGCGGATAACGTCCGCTGGGTTGATACGGTTCGTGATTTAGAGATGCTCAAAGCGTATTGCGCGTGGTTCGACGTTGGGGATATTCGGGAGGATTATTTCGGATTCGATATCACGCGGCAATTCGGCACCGAGCAGCGCAAATGGAGAGTTTGCTCCTATATTGAAAACGGGGAAATCCTATCGCTCGCGCGGGTGAAGTTTGTGTCGGAGACGGAGTGGGAGATCAGCGCGGGCAGCACCCGCCCGCATTACCGAAACAAGGGGTATATGACCGCCGTCGCGTATTTTCTCGCGGAGTATACACTCAGAAATCACAAACGCGCGACTTGCTGCACGAACATCAGTAACCTTGCCGCACAGAGGGTGATGCACCAAATCGGTATGGTTCTTGATCATATTGAATAAACAGGAGGTCTCATCATGTCAAAACTTGCATACCCGCGTCTGTTCACGCCTGTCAGGGTCGGCGGCGTGACGTTCAAAAACCGCATACTCGCGAGCGCGACGGGTTTCGTCGAGATAAACGCGACATCGCTGCCCGATTCCGCGCTGAGCTACTACGAGCGCAAGGCTCAGGGCGGTGCCGCTGCGGTTGCCGTCGGCGAGTGTCAGGTGGACGCACCGGGCGGCGGCGGTCGCGGCGGCGCGTGCATCGACCTCTCGAATTTCGGCTGGATGAGCTTTCTCAAAAAGCTGTCCGAGCGCATCACGCTCGGCGGTGCGGTCGCAAGCGCGGAGCTGTCCCACGCGGGACGCTACTCCGAGACGGGCTACGGTCCGTCCGACGGCGAGATTGCGCAGGGACGCTTTTGTCACGAGATGAGCGAGGAGAAAATCCTCTCGACAATCGCCGCGTACCGCAACGCCGCCGCGTTTGCGAAGATGTGCGGGTTCGGCATGGTCACGATCCACGGCGGTCACGGCTGGCTGCCGCAGCAATTTTTCAGCCCGTACACGACCTCGCGCACCGACATATGGGGAGGTTCCGCCGAGAACCGCGCGCGCTTCGCCGTGGCGATCTGCGACGCGATTCACGAAGCGTGCGGGCGTGATTTCCCCGTCGAGATTCGCATCTCCGCGACGGAGCTTGAGGACGGCTACGACCTCGCGGAGGGCATTGAGTACGCGCGGCAGCTCGACGGTCACGCGGACATTATCCACGTTTCGCTCGGCGTTCACGGGATCATGACGAACGACCACTGGCTCGAGATGTCGCCGTCGATGTTCCGCCCCGAAAACCGCAACGTCGAGTACGCCGCCGAGATCAAGCGCAACGTGTCGCAGTCGCTCGTCGCGGTTGTCGCGTCGATAAGCGATCCCGAGGTCATGGAGGACATAGTAGCATCGGGCAAAGCGGACTTTGTCGCTCTTGCGCGGCAACTGCTGTGCGACGCGGACACGCCGAACAAGGCGCGCGAGGGACGGAGCGACGAGATTCGCCGCTGTCTGCGGTGCATGAGTTGCTGGTCGAATCTCATGAACGGGTTCCGATGCGCGCTCAACCCCGAGACGGGGCGAGAGGACGAGGCGCGGCTCGCGCGAATCCCCGTCACAACGCGAAAAGTCCTCGTCGCAGGCGGCGGTATCGCGGGTATGCAGGCGGCGATTACGGCGGCGGAGCGCGGACACGCGGTGACGCTGTGCGAAAAATCCGGCGCGCTCGGCGGCGGCATACGCTGCGAGGAGAGTGTGCCGTTCAAGCGGCGCGTCGCGGAATATATCGCGCTTCAAGCGCGGTTGCTGCAAAAACGCGGCGTTGACGTGCGGCTGAACACCGAAATTACGCCTGAATTTGCGGATAAATTCGGCGCGGACGTGATAATCGCGGCGGTCGGCGGGGTACCGCTCGTTCCGCCGATAGCGGGCATCGAGAACGCGCTGTGCGCCAACGATGTTTACGCGAACCCCGAGCTTGCGGGGCGGCGCGTCGTGATAATCGGCGCGGGCTTCGTCGGCGCGGAACTTGCTGTGTACCTGAAAACGCTCGGGCGCGAGGTGACGCTCGTCGAGCAGGCACCGTCAATCCGCGCGGAGGGCAACAGCACCCACGCGATGGCGCTCACGGGCGAACTGCGCCGTCTCGATATCGCGCCGAGGTTCAACGCGAAAGTCGTGAGCGTCACGGCAGGCGGTGTGGCACTCGCCGACGGCACGGCTATCGCTGCCGACACGGTGGTATACGCCACGGGACAGTCCCCGCGGCGCGAATCCGCACTCGCGCTGAACGACAGCGCGCCGCAATTTATCTCGCTCGGCGACTGTGCGGGCGTCGGCAACATCATGGGCGCGACGACCGCCGCGTGGGCGGCGGCGAACAATATCGGGCGCGGACAGTAACAGAAAGGTCGGTGACAGTTATGGCAAAATACGGAACGGGCGTCGTCAGCAGTTATGACAAGCCGCATGAGTTCGAGCGCAGAGGCGCGACGGCGAAAACGGTCGCGGAGGCGCGGCGGGAGATCGACGTTATCCGCGAGGTCGACGTTATCGTGGTCGGCGGCGGACCGGGGGGCATTGCGGCGGCGGTCTCAGCGGCGCGCGGCGGTGCAAAAACGATTCTGTTGGAGCGGTACGGTCATCTCGGCGGCATGTCGACGGGAGGACTGGTCAACATCATACCGAATCTCGGCAGTATTTTTGGCGAACACCTCATAGGCGGCTTCTGTCAGGAGCTTATTGACCGTCTCGCGGCGCGTGACGCGGCGAGTTTTCCCGACAAAAAGGACTGGGGGAAAGGCGACGCGGCGGTCGTCGAAAAATACACCAAGGCGAACATGACGCATTTTTACATCAGGAAGAACGCCGAGGGTGAATCCGTCGTCTTGTACACCGCGGTGATCGACCCCGAGGTTTCCAAGGACGAGATGAACACGATGGTTCTCGAATCGGGCGCGGAGTTGCTGCTTCACACGCGGGTCACGGAGCCGATTATGGAGGGCGACACCGTAAAAGGTGTCGTCATCGAGAGCAAGTCGGGCAGACAGGCGTTGCTCGGCAAGGTCGTGATCGACTGCTCGGGCGACGGCGACCTGCTGCCGCGCACGGGAACGGAGACCACCGATTATATGGTCGCGGGTTCCCGAATCGCGCAATTCGGCTGGGTTTACTGGATTTGCAACGTCGATTTAGAGCGGTACGACGCGTTTACGAACACCGAATCTGAGCGTTACAACGCTGTCGTCGCTGAAATAACCGCAGAGGGCGGTTCCGCGTACTTTTCACGGGGTCTGCTTGACAATCAGGAGGGCGTGGTCTGGGTTCACCGCCTTGTCGGTTCCCTGCATCAGACCGACATCGAGGAGATGACGTACATAGACACGACGACGCGGCGTGAATCGGTCAGAAACTGGGAGTTGCTGAAAAAACACATGCCGGGTTTTGAGAAGAGCTTCATCATGCTCTCCTCGCCGCAACTCGGAACCTCGGGCGGGCGCAGGATAATCGGCGAATACTATCTCACCGAACAGGATATGGACACCGACAAGCCGTTCGACGATACAATTGCGGTTTTCGCGGACAACGACCGCGGCGATCTGTCGCTGCAACACCCGAGAACGTATATACCGTACCGTTCGCTCATCCCGAAAGGCGTCGAGGGGTTGCTCGTCGCCTGCCGCGCGTTCTCGTCAGACCATGAGTTTCAGGAGTTTTTCAACCTAATCCCGCACTGTATGTGCTTCGGACAGGCGGCGGGAGCGGCGGCGGCAATAGCTGTCAAGGACGGCGTCGGCGTACGAGACGTGGACTACGGCAAGCTGAAAGCGGAACTGCTCAGGCACGGCGCGATACTGGGTTAGCGAATCAAGAGCCGGGCATGTATGCTAACCACAGCAGGGCGACCACATGGCAGATAACGGATAACGGATATCAGATAACAGATATGGACGGGAGTTGCGGGGAACAAACACCGCCGACTGCGGCGATGGCAGTTAACAGTTAACAATTAACAATGAACAGTTGGGGACGAGGGGAACAAACCCCCGCCGTCTGCGGACGGCACCCCCTTTCCGAAAGGGGGCAGGGTTGGACGGTGGTTGCGGTGGATAACGCGCCGTAGGGGCGACCATTGGTCGCCCGTCGGGGTTGTTCGCCCCACAACAGGGCGACCACACAGGGTCGTCCCTACACAAACCGATACACGCGCGAGAGAATCAAAACCATGCCGCGCACCAATGTGCGGCAGCGAAACGAGCCGCATTGTCTTTTGATGTGACGTGACGCAGTTGTCTCGCCATAGCGAAGCAGGAACCGTCGGTTTTGGAGTGATTAGACGCAAATTTCGCAATTGCTGCCGTCCTCGGTTAAAGGTAGTCGCGGTTTTTGCCCACCACCGCCGCCGCTGCCGTTCTCGCGTCTCACGGAAGCGAGAAGGGCGCGGTGCGTTCCCTCCTACGGGCTTTGGTTACTTTCTCCCGACAGAAAGTAACGCCGCGCGGCGAGCGCGGACAAGCTATCGAAAAGCAGAGCATAGCCCGCGACGCAAGTCGTGAGATGAATCGGTAATCAGGGGGATTCTTCGCTGCGCTCAGAATGACAGATATGGGCAAAGGTGTGCGTGTGAGATTCTTCGCTTCGCTCTGAATGACAGGGAATCGAACGACAGAAAAAGCGCAGGGACGATGAGGACATCGCCCCCCACGAGGACGAAACGCGCGATATTCAACTCGTGATTAACATTATAAACTATCAAAAACCACAGGAGGTACGCTTATGTCGGACAATCAGGTACGGTCAACCCTAAAATCCGCGAGTGAACAAGCTGCGGCTACGATTGCCGCCATGCCCGCAAAACCGAAGATAATCGCGTGTCCGCTCTGCGGACGGCAGTTCTTGACGCACACGGAACTGACGGCGCACTACGCCGCCGAGCACCCCGACAGCGTCGCGCCTGTGACGGCGACGCTCAACGTGAACGGGAAGAACTGCGAACTGATATTCGAGCCGTTTATGACGTTGAAGCAGGTTTTGCAGTATCACCTCGGGCTTATCGGCGCGAAAGAGATGTGCGACAGGGGTGCGTGCGGCTCCTGTACCGTCATAATGGACGGCAGACCCGCGCTCTCGTGTAACATTCTCGCGTCGGAGTGCGAGGGGAAGATCATCGAGACCGTCGAGGGTATCGCGGTTATTCCGAAGTGGAAGCCGCTGATCGACCGCTACTGCTACTGGGACGCGATGCAGTGCGGCTATTGCACACCGGGCTTTCTCGTCACGGCAAAGGCACTACTCGACCATAACCCGAACCCGACCGAGCATGAGATAAAAGAAGCGTTGAGCGGCAATATCTGTATTTGCGGCACACAGCCGCGCCACTCGCAGGCGATTCTCGAAGCGGTGCTGATTATGTCGGGACACGCGGTTCACGGATACACCGCATCGGAGGTGGACAATGGCTGATTTATTGGGCGCGAACGGCACACGCGAGGATTTTCGCGTCGTAGGGAAACCGAATATCCCCGGGCTTACATCGTACGCGTTGGCGACGGGCGTCGCGAAATTCGGCGCGGATTTCGTTGTGCCGAGCATGGCGTTCGCTAAAATTTTGCGCAGTCCGTATGCGCACGCGCGGGTGCTGAGTATCGACGCGTCGGCGGCACTCGCGATAACGGGCGTTCTCGACGTGGTGACGTGGGACGACCCGATATTCAAGGAGATTTCGCCGAACCCCATCGGCGGCGTTGCGGGCGATTACCTGCGAAACGAGGCGCACCACGAGGGCGCGGAGGTCGGCGCGGTCGTTATCGCGGAGAGCGAGGGACTGTGCGACGAGGCGATCAGCGCGCTGAAAATCGAGTGGGAAGAGCTGCCGTTCATCGTGGACATTCAAAAAGGGCTTGACCCCGAGTTTCCGACGATTCGCGGTCCCGAGTGGGATGAATCAGGCACGTACGGACCGCCGATGACGACGGCTGACGGTATTGCGTGGATGGCGACGCACTACCCCGAGGACCCACGCAAGCAGGGCAACGTCGGTTGGTCGAACAAGACAGAGGGCGACTTGGACGCGGGTTTCGCGCAAGCCGACTTCACGCTTGAGTACGATGTTAATCTGCACGACGTGGTGTCGCTCCTGCCGAATCCGCAAGCGTCTGTGGCGTGGTGGACAGATAATATGTACAAGACGGGCAAAACCCTGCGGATTGAGGGTGCGGTGGGCAGACGCAGCGCGATTGCGACGATGTACGGGTTGCCTGACGACAATGTGATTCAGGAGGGCGTGTTTCAGGGCGGGAAGTACTGCGACTGGGGGCTGCGCATGGTTCAGGAGATCACGCCGCTACTCGCTCGGCGCGTGGGCAGACCGGTGCGATGCTGCAACACGCGCGAGGAAAATTTCGATATGTGCGTCAACGAGCGGCGCGCGCACATAAAGCTCGGCGTGACGCGCGACGGGTTGATAACGGCGGTTCAGGACAACAGTCTGCTCGACCACGGCGCGCCGAGTTCGTCGGAGATGACGGTGTACGACCGCGACTGGAACGGCTATTACACGCTGAAATGCGAGAATATTTCGCAGCTGTACACGGTTGTCGACTCCAATCGCGGCTTCATGCACACGTGCGGGCAGTTCGTGCCGTACAGTTGGGATATGATAACCGTCGGCATCTACCTGATCGCCGAAAAGCTCGGGAAAGACCCGACGGACATCGCGCGGCTGAATCTGCACGGTCCCGACTCGCAGAGAGACGACCGCGCCGTGCCGAGTTTCGAGGCTGTCCTCGAAAACGGCAAGGAAGCGATGAACTGGGACTGGCACCCTGCGGGGACGAAGCGGCTCCCCGACGGGCGGTTGCACGGCGCGTCGTTCCGATACCAGATGTGTCCGCGCCACGCGTTTTTGTCGTACTTCACGAAGCTCGAATATCGCGGCGGCGTGGTGCATTTCCCGACGCAGGGACCGATCGCGGGTTGGTTCGGCACGGAGTGCTTCACGATGATTGCCGCAGAGGAACTCGGGCTGAATTTCGACGATATCGTCGTCGATTACGATTACCGCGCCGAGCATACGGACGAGGCGGGCGGCTCGGACGGCGTGACGGGTCACGGCTGGATCGTCAAGGAGTGTGCCAACATTCTCAAACGGAAAATCCTCGAATCCGCCGCGAAAGAAGCGGCACCGGGAACGACACGGTTCGGCCCCATGGAGTTCCCGAAAGCTCCGACGCCGCTCACGGGATACACGGCGGACGAGCTTGACATGGCTGACGGCAAGGTGTTCGTGAAGTCCGATCCGTCGAAATTCGTGCCGTTCTCGCAGGCGAGCAGCGAGACTATCACGGCGGATTACGGCGGCAACTCGCCCAAATCCGCGTGGGCGACGCAGTTCGGCAGGAAGCTCGACACGATGAACACGTCGTGGTGCGAGGTCGCGGTGGACGAGGACACGGGCGAGGTCGAGATACTCAAATATCTCGTCGTCGCCGACGTGGGCAAGGTCATACGCCGCACGTCGCTGGAGAGCCAGATTGACCAAGTGGTGTTTTTCTCGCAGGGCTGTCAGCTCATGGAGGAATACGTGCTCGACGCGGAGACGGGCGTGAAGCTCAACGGCAACATGCTCGATTACAGACGACCGACGACGCTCGACGTGCCGTCGGTCAGCAAGGATATCTTGGAATTGCGCTCGGGCGACGGCGCGTACGGCGCGTCGGGTATCGCGCACAATCTCGCGAACTCGCACCTGATTATCACGGCGATCCACAACGCAACAGGCGTATGGGTGGATCCGCCCGCAACGCCCGATAAGGTGCTGAAAGCACTGGGGAAATGGTGAACGGGTAACGGTTGAGGACGGGGGTTGCGTGGAACAAACCCCCGCCGTCTGCGGACGGCACCCCCTTTCCGAAAGGGGGCAGGGTTTGGACGGGAGTTGCGGGGCGTATGTAGGGGCGATTACCAATCGCCCGCCGTTGTTCGCACCACAACAGGGCGACCACATAAGGTCGCCCCTACACAAACCGTGAGACGTGCGCGGGAACCAAAACATTTAATGTGCGGCAGCGGAACGAGCCGCGATAAATCGTTTATCAAGGGATTCGCAGTCCACAGCGTAACAAATAACGCAGAATATTGATGGGAACGGAGCAACAACATGAGACCATTTAACCACATCAATGCGGCGACGCTCGACGAAGCCGCCGACGCGCTGAAAAACGGAGCTGTCGCCGTGGCGGGCGGCGGTGATCTGTTCGGCGCGCTCAAAGACGATATTTTCCCGAATTATCCGAAAACCGTCGTGAATTTGAAGTCCATTCCGAACCTGAACCGCGTTACGACGGACGGCGGCACGCTCAAAATCGGCGCGCTCACCACGCTTGCGGACATTGCCCGCGACGCGCTCGTTCGGGAGCACGCGCCGATACTCGCGGAGGCGGCGGGGCTGGCGTCGTCGCCGTCACTGCGCGAGACCACGACAATCGGCGGCAACGTGTGCCAGTTGCCGCGCTGTTGGTATTTCCGCAAGCTGAACAACCGCTTCGACTGCGCGCGCAAGGGCGGCGAAAAGTGCTTCGCGCTCACGGGTGACAATCGGTACCACTCGGTTTTCGGCGGCGCGTCGTTTGAGACCGCTTCGGGCGAGAAACGTGTATGTATCGCCGTGAATCAGGGTGAACTCGCGCCCGTTCTGACGGTGCTGGGCGCGGCGTTCGTGACGACCGAGCGCGTGATTGACGCTGCCGACTTCTTCGGTGTGGGCGTGCTTTCCTCGACCGTGCTGAAACGCGGCGAGATACTGACCGAGATACACGTGCCGCTCTCGAACTTCGCAAAACGCAGTCGTTACAAGCGTTTCAGCTTCCGCAAGAGCATTGATTTCCCTGTGCTGAACCTCGCCGTCGCGGTGAGTGACGGACAATACAGGATCTGTCTCGGCGGCGTCGCGCCCGTGCCGTACGTCGCGCTGAGTGCGGAGAAATTGCTGAGCGGCAACGCGATAACGCCCGAACTTGCCGAGCGCGCGGGCATTGCGGCGTCGGAGGGCGCGAAACCTTTTGACGCGAACGGGTACAAGGTGCAGCTTGTTAAGACGCTGGTTAAGAGGGAGTTGCTTGCGATTGGGTGATGGGGCGGGGTGAGGGCTGTGGAAGACCACCCTACCCACCACCGAAATAAATTACAAAAAACCTGATTATAATACTACAAAAACCACTTGACAGGCGCGGCCATTGTGTGGTATTCTCGTTGCGGGTTTATTTGAATCTGCGGCTTGACAATTCAATATCGCAACGCATATTTTTTGAGTTCTCCCGCCTGCCGTATTCATTGCAACGGCGGGGGATGAGATGCCCGCGCGGAGGGTATCGGGAAATCGACGCTGCCGCGCTGTGAGGTGCGGTGGGAAAACGGTTGTTCGGGACGTTCCGAACAGCGGTCAACGTCGGTATAATGCGGGGGAGAGACAAACGGGTAAAGACACTTCCTCACTGTGCAGCGTTAAGTTTTGCGGCTCTCGCGGGCAAATCCGCGTAGTGAAAACGGTCACTGGGAAACCGGGAAGGCTGGGTCGTCGAGCGCGGAGCGTTTTCGCTTCGGATGCGAGTTCAGGATACGTTCGATGGATATGCGACCGACACGCGCCCGACCAAGGGGGTAATGTCGGCAAAACGGCATAGAAATACGGCTATGACGGACAGGCGGCGGCTTGTTTGTCATAGCCGCTCTGTATTTGGCGGATCATTTCAACAGGGGGAGAACGCTGTGGACAACGCGGACAGGGCGAAGAAAACGGAGCAATCCGAGCGGGAACTGACGGAGAAAGAGCGCAAACTGATAGACTACATACGCAACATCGAGTACGGCGAGATACACATCTTCATTCAATCGCGGCAACCCGTCCGCGTTGAGGAGACAAAGACAAGCATATTGCTGTAATACGGTAAAGAGAGCCGACCGAAAAACGGAGGTTCCTCGCAAATTCCGACCGCGCAAGCGGTTTGGGTCGCGGGGAACCTCTTTATCGTCTGCGGACACGGGCAAATCAATCCGTTTTGAGGGGGTGTTTGCGGAGAACATTCGGGAACCAAATCAGGTCAAAAATCAAAATTCGGAGGACAACAATCTATGAAAACACACGCATACAAGCGCATTCTCGCCGTACTGCTCGCGATGGTCATGTCCGTCGCCGTGATGTCGGGCGCGGTGTTCGCGTCGCCGACGGCGGCGGGTTATGTCTACATCTCGGCTGACGCGAACACGCTCGGCGCGGGGTATCTGTACGAGCCGACGAAAGTACCGTTTTACGAGGGCGACAGTTGGGCGGCGGTGACGATCCGCTACTTGGGCGAGAGCAATCTCACCCACTGGGGCGACGGCGAGTCGGGCTTCTACATGTCATACCTTCGGGTGACGCACGACTTCACAGTGAACATTCCCGACGTGCTGCTTCCGCACGCGGACGCGTACACAGATTCGTTTGTGACGGGGCAGATGCTGGGGGAATTTGATATCGGTTTCGCGTCGGGGTGGATGTACACCGTCAACACGGTGTTCCCGAACGGCGCGTCCGACGAATACCCTGAGGACGGCGACGTGTGCCGCTGGCAGTTCACGGTTGCGGGATTGGGCGGCGATTTGGGCGGCAGCGGGTTCGGCTCGGAACCGCTGTTCCCCGTGGCTGACAAGGACGCGCTGACGGCGGCGGTGGCTGAGATCAACTCCGCGCCGAACAAGGCGGAACTGCTCGCGAAATCGGGTGTTCAGGACGCGTACGACGCGGCGATCACCGCGCTCACCGACCTCGGCATAGCGCAGGAACTCGTGGACGCGGCTCTCGCGGCACTCGAAAACGCGTTAGATGAGCCGACAACCGTACTCGCCGACAGCGATTACACGCCGAAGCTCAACGCGTCGCTCGCGTACCTCGTACAGAGCGTTCCCACGCCGGGATTCGGCACGGGCGGCGGCGAGTGGACGATACTGTCGCTCGCGCGGGCGGGATACGCCGTGCCGACGGGGTACTATGACGGGTATCTCACCGTGATCGGCAATTTGTTCGACAACCTCGCCGAGACGACGAACGTGGGTTATCGCGTCAACGCGGTCAACGGCAAGCGCGAGGTCAAACTCGACAGCAACAAATCCACGGAGAACGAGCGGCTCATACTCGCGCTCTCGTCGCTCGGCGTGGACTCGACCAACTTCGTGACGGCGACGGCGACGTACGACCTCGTCGCGCGCCTTGCGGACTACACGTGGGATATTCGGCAGGGCATAAACGGTCCGATATTCGCGCTGATCGCGCTGAATACCAACGGCTACACGATTCCGACGGACAGCACGGTGGCGAATCAGGCGACGGAGGACAATCTGATTCAGTATATTCTCGACAAGGAAATCAAAAAAGGCACCGACGACGCGGGCGGTTGGGCGTTATCGGGGACGACACCCGACCCCGACATGACGGCAATGGCGATACAAGCCCTCGCGCCGTACAATGACAACGCTCACCCGCTTGTCGCGGCGGCGATTGACCGCGCGGTAGGCAGGTTGTCGGATATTCAGCGTCCCGACGGCGGATACGCATCGTGGGGTACGGTGAACGCTGAGAGTATCGCGCAGACCATCCTCGCGCTGACGGCGGTCGGTATCGACCCCGTCGCCGATCCGCGCTTTATCAAGGTCGATGCGAACGGCATATCCAACAACCCGATCAGCGCGCTGCTGACATTCGCCGTCGCGGGCGGCGGTTTCTCGCACACACTGGGCAGCGGACAGACCGAGGCGGGCGGCGCGATAGCGGGTGCCGTCAACAACATGGCGACGGATCAGGCAACGTACGCGCTTGTGGCGTACGACCGCTTCTTAGACGAGAAAACCGCGCTGTACGACATGGCGGACGCGTTTGCGACGACGACGCGGATCACGGCGGGTACCGCTGCCGCGACAATAGGCACCGACGCGACGGCGACCGTTGAGGTGTCGATCGCCGACAACGCGGGCTTCCGCGCATTCAGCTTGGTTATCGGCTACGACACCACCGCGCTTGAACTGACAGGCGTGTCGTGGGACAGCGCACTGCCGTCGGGACCGCAATCCACGGCGGGAGCACTGCCGATAGTTCAGTACACAAAACTGAGTAAGGGCAATTTTACGGGTAACGGCAGGCTGTTCACTCTGACGTTCACCTTGAAAGCAGGGGCGACGGCGGGAGAGTACCCCGTGACGGTGTCGCTCAACGAAGCGGCAGTCATACCCGCGAGACCGTTCCACAATGACGCGGCAGAACCTGTACCCGTGAGCTTCGCAGCGGGCGCGGTCACGCTCAATGCGGCGACAGAAGCGCAGATCATCGTAGGCGACATCTCGGGCGATGGCGAAATCTCGCAGGACGACGTGATATTGCTGCAAGAGTTGATTTTGCGCGGAAATCTGACGCAAGAGGAGTTTGCGCGTGCCGACCTCAACCATGACGGCAAGGTGAACCTCGTAGATGTCGCGCTGCTCAAAAAGATGATCAAGGAACTGGGCGCGTAACGGCGCGGAAAGGCTCAAACAATGACAAAACGCACATCACGGCGGCTTCTCGCCGCGCTGCTCGCGGTGGTCATGGTCGTCGCGATACTGTCGGCGACGGTGTTCGGCGCGGACACGATCACGGTGTACATCGACTTCGAGGGCTACAACCTCGGACAGGGTTTCTACATCGAGCCGACGAAGCTGACGGTACCCGCGGGAACCACGGCGGGCGAGGTCACGGTGCAACTGCTGAAAGCCACGGGACACGACTACACGACGCAGGGCAGCAAGACGGAGCATGACACGGGCAGGGGAGACGGCTTCTACCTCGCGAGTGTTAAAGGCTTCGGGGTCAACGCGCCCGTGGCTTTTCCGAGCTATATGGTCAACTCACCGGGGTTCGACGCGACGTTCGCGCTCGATTGGGGTCGATATGACCCCGAGTGGCTCGGCGAGTTCGACTACACGTCCACGGCGGGTTGGATGCTCACGGTAAACAACATCGTTATCGGACATGGCGCGGGTGCGGAGACGCTGACGGACGGCGGGGTTATCCGCTGGCAGTTCACCGTGGAGGGTCTCGGAGCCGACCTTGGTCTGTACTTCCGCAACGAGGATGCGCAGTACGGCGGCGTGGGCGATGTCGTCATGGGCGGCGATCTGCTGTTCACGCAGAGCAACAAGGACGCGCTGATCCGCGCGCTGTTCGAGGACACGGCGACAGCGGAGACTATTGCGACCGCGAAAGCCGTCATTATCAACCCGCTGTCGACCGCCGCGCAGATTTCAACGGCGACAACGGCACTGCTGGCACCCGCAACTACGCCGACCCCCGATCCCACGCCGACCCCGAGCGAGGAACCGACACCGACCCCTACGCCCGAACCCGAGCCGACAGACGAACCGACGGACACGCCCGACGATACACAGGACACCGACAACGAGGTGGTGATCCCGTGGGTGAACACGTTTACGGACGTGAAATCGGGCGACTGGTACTTCGGCGCGGTGAAATTCGTCAGCGAGAACGCGCTGATGAACGGTTTGAGCGCGACGAGATTCGCACCGTCGACGAACCTCACGCGCGCGATGCTCGTCACGATACTCTACCGCTATGTTGGCGAACCGACGGTGACGGGCGCGAACCCGTTCTCAGATGTGCGGGCGGGGCAGTGGTACACGAACGCCGTTATATGGGCGAACGCGAACGGGATCGTCACGGGCTACGGCGGCGGCAGGTTCGGCACGGAGAACGACATCACGCGCGAGGACCTCGTGACGATACTCTACCGCTCCGCACAGCGGCGCGGTCTTGACACGGACAGGTGGGCGAGTCTCGCGGCGTTCACGGACGCGGGCAAAATCTCGGGCTACGCGGTGAACTCGGTGACGTGGGGTGTCGCGAGCGGGTTGATCTCGGGTCGGACGGCGGCGTCGCTCGTCCCCAAGGGCAACGCGAGCCGAGCCGAGATTGCGACAATCTTGCAGCGGTTCATTGAGAGTACGAAATGATAAAAAAACGAGCAATATCAATACTAATGGCACTTGTGCTGACGCTCCCGACACTGTCGGGGGCGTTAGGCGCGTCAAGCGGCACGCTCGACAGCGCGGTCAGCACGGCGGCGGCGTATATGTTGCGCACCGTCGCGAAACCCGAGGTCGGCTCGGTGGGTGGCGAGTGGGCGGTGCTCGGACTGGCGCGCAGCGGGTACGCCGTGCCGAGCGGCTACTACGAGAGCTATTACAGAACGGTCGAGACGTACGTCCGAGAGCGCGACGGCGTACTGCACGCCGTGAAATATACGGAGTACTCGCGCCTGATTCTCGCGCTGACGGCGGCGGGGTTCGACCCGCGAAATGTCGCGGGGTACGACCTCACGAAACCGCTCGGAGACTTTGAAAAGACGGTTTGGCAGGGCATAAACGGACCCGTTTTCGCGCTCATAGCCCTCGATTCGGGCAATTACGCGATACCGCGCAACGCTGACGCCAAGACGCAGGCGACGCGTGACCTGTACATCGCGGAGATTCTGCGCCGCCAACTGCCCGACGGCGGCTTCAACCTAACGGCGGGCGCGAACGGCGTGATCGGCACAAATGAGCGCGCCGATCCCGACATCACGGGCATGACGATTCAGGCACTCGCGAAGTATCAGTCAAAGCCCGAGGTCAAGGCGGCGACGGACAGAGCACTCGTCCGCCTGTCCGAGATGCAGGATTCGGACGGCGGCTACACGAGTTGGGGCAGCGTGAACTCTGAGAGCGTCGTTCAGGTGATCGTCGCGCTGACGGAGTTTGGTATTCCGCTCGGCGATGCGCGCTTTGTCAAGAACGGCAAGACGCTGCTCGACAATCTGCTGTCGTTCCGCAATGCCGACGGCAGTTTTCGGCACACCGCCGAGGGTGCGGGCAACAACCAGATGTCCGCAGAGCAGGGGTTATACGCCGTCGTCGCGGCACAGCGCGCGCGTGACGGCAAAAATTCGCTGTACCGCATGGGCGACGCGGTGAAACGGTCGACAGCAGGCAGCGGACAGACGACAGTCGGGCTGCCGAACAAGAACGCGGCGGTCAACGCCGTACCCGTCAATTCGGCGGGTAAGACGTTCGCGGACATCAAAAACCATGCGAACAGGAGCGCGATTGAGACGCTCGCCGCGCGCGGTATCATCAGCGGCATCACGAACACGGAGTTCAAGCCCGATCAGACCATGACGCGCGCCGAGTTCGCGGCGATCATCACGCGCGGACTCGGACTGACCGCGAGAGCGAACGCGGCGTTCACCGACGTGAAAGCGTCGTCGTGGTACGCGGGATTTGTCGGCACGGCGTACACCTACGGCATCATTCAGGGTGTCGGCGGCGGCAGATTCAACCCCGAGGGTATGATAACACGGCAGGAAGCCGCCGTGATGGTCGCGCGCGCCGCGAAACTCTGCGGATTGGACACGGCGATGAGCGCGACGGCGACACGTGACGAGCTTGCGCAGTTCGGCGACTACCGCACCGTCGCGTCGTGGGCGCAGGCGGAGTTAGCGTTCTGCTATGCGCAGGGGATTCTCGACAGTTCCGCGCTCAACATCGAGCCGACGAAGAATATCAGGCGCGGAGAGATCGCGGAGATGCTGTACCGCACGCTGAAAAAATCGGAGCTGCTCAAATGAAAAAACACAGGAACCTGCTCATTGCGGCGGCGGTGATCGTCGCCGTACTCGTCGCCGCGTGGGTATTCGGCGGGCGATACGCGCATTCGGGCGACGGCGAGGTTGCGCCTGTGCCGACAATCACGGCTGAATCGACACCCGACCTGCGCGATCGATATCTCACCGACCCCGTGCCGTCTGGCAAGCCCACGCCCGTGGAGCCGCAGGAGGTCGTATTCGGCGACGGCGAGTTCACCGTCACGCTCAGCGTTCGGTGCGATACGATACTCGACAACATGGGTCTGCTCAATCGAAACAAGCACGAGCTTGTACCCGACGACGGCGTGATCTTCCCGACGACGGAGGTGATCGTCTACGAGGGCGAGAGCGTGTTCAACGTGCTGTGGCGCGAGATGAAGCGCGCGGGGATTCATTTGGAGTTCGTGAACACGCCGATCTACAACTCCGTGTACATCGAGGGGATCAACAACCTGTACGAGTTCGATGTGGGCGAGTTGTCGGGCTGGATGTACGCGGTCAACGGGTGGTACCCGAACTATGGCGCGTCGCGGTATCAACTAAAAGCGGGCGACGCAGTAGAGTGGAACTACACATGCGATCTGGGACGCGATCTCGGTCAATTCTGGCTCGTCGGGGGATATCAGGGCAGTTGACAATGCGAATCACGAGTTGAACTGTGCGCATCTCTCGCCCTCGTAGGGGGCGATGTCCACATCGCCCCTGCCATCATTCTGCACCGTCCCTGTCATTCAGAGCGAAGCGAAGAATCTCATGCGCTAATTCTGTCATTCTGAGCCTGCGAAGAATCCCCTTGATGTTGATTCGCTTTCCTCGTCCTCGTAGGGGCGGGTCTACCCGCCCTTTGCAGAATCTCATCTCGCGACTTGCGTCGCGGGCAATGCTCTGCTTTTCGATAGCTTGTCCGCGCTCGCCGCGCGGCGTTACTTTCTGTCGAGAGAAAGTAACCAAAGCTCGTTGGAGGGAACGCACCGCGCCCTTCTCGC
>JAISJJ010000078.1 GCA_031261585.1 Oscillospiraceae bacterium | reverse complement strand
TGCGTGTGTCAAGCGCAGACCAAAACGCGGACAGGCAGCTTGACGCAATGCGCGAGTTCGGAGTGCCGGAGCGCAACATATTCACAGACAAACAATCCGGCAAGGATTTTCAGCGCACGGAGTATCAGCGGTTGCTACGGCGATTGAAATCGGGCGCGGTACTCGTAGTAAAGAGCATCGACAGACTCGGACGCAATTACGAGGAAATTCAGGAGCAATGGCGCGTCATCACACGAGAGCGCGGTGCGGACATCGTGGTTATTGATATTCCGCTGCTTGACACGCGTGAGCGCGGTCGGGACTTGACCGGGCGCTTCGTAGCGGATTTAGTGCTGCAAATACTCTGCTATGTCGCGCAGAACGAGCGCGACGGCATACGTCAGCGGCAAGCGGAGGGCATCGCGTCCGCGAAAGCGCGCGGGGCAAAGCTCGGCAGACCGCAGAAAGTCCCGCCGTCGGAGTTCGCGGACGTGCTTGCGCGGTACAAGCTCGGCGAGATGTCGCTGAATAAAGCGGGCGCGTTGCTCGGCGTGAGTCGGAACACGTTCAAGTCGTGGATAGAAAACGGTCAATAAGGTGGTCAAAAAAGTACACCATTCAGACCGTTGAACGCTTTTGTGGGTTTTGTCAAATCAGGTCGATAAAAGTCTTGCATTAGGGCAAAACTTCGTGTATAATGTTCAAAATAGCCACGTTGTCAATAAAAAATAAGGTGGTCAAAAAGGTGTACTTTTTTGACAACGGCGAAAAAATTATTGCATCTGTTTTTTACGCAACCCCACATTCTGTCCATGTGCTTGTGTTATCATCAGTCAAACGACTTTACAGGCAGGTGAACCGCATGGATTACAAGTCCGACAAGAGCTATCGCCTGCTCAAAATGCGCGAGATGCTGGAACGCGGCGAAGTGCTGCGTCGTGACGCGCTCGTCTCGGATTTCGGCGTCACGCCAAAGACCGTGCAGCGCGACATCGCGAGTTTACGACTGTATCTCGACGCGACGGGCGGCGGTGAGTTGCGGTATGACCGCAAACGCGACGTATACCTGCTGTCGCGCCCGAGCGACGATTTTGACGCCCGCGAGATTTTCGCGCTGTGCAAAATTTTGACAGAGAGCCGTGCGTTCAACAAATCGGAATTTGAAACAATCGTCGGCAAGCTGCTGCGTCACACGCCGAGCGAGGCGCGGCTCCGCGTTCGGCGGCTTATCGACAACGAGTGCGTGTATTATCTGCCGCTCGCGCACGGCAAGCCGCTGATCGGGCTGCTGTGGGACATGGGGCAGCTCATTGCGGAGCAGAAAACGGCGCGGATAATTTACGCGCGTCAGGACGGGGTGCGGCGTGAGCACACGGTCGAGCCTGTCGGAATCCTGTTCTCGGAGTTCTATTTTTACCTCATCGCGTACATCGTCGGCGGCGAAAAGGACTCGTACACCGTGTTTCGCGCGGACAGAATCGAGAAGCTCATGGACACGGACGAGCGGTTTTCCGTACCGTATGCGGACAGATTCAGCGAAGCGGAATTCCGCAAACGCGTGCAGTTCATGTATTCGGGCGCGTTGCGAACGGCGCAGTTCGTGTATCGCGGACCGAACATCGAGGCGGTGTGGGACAGACTGCCCACCGCGCACGCGATAGGTGAGCGCGACGGCGCGGTACTGGTGTCAGCAGAGGTGTACGGCAGCGGGATTGATATGTGGCTGCGAAGTCAGGGCGACTGGGCGGAGGTCGTGCGGTGACAGGCAGAAACGGCTCAAAAAACACGGAGAAGAATTATTACGATGCTTGATAACGAGTTTTTATCTCTGCCGCTGATCGGGCACCCGATGCTTAACGCGACGGACATCGCAAAGTCCGATTACATAAGCATTCTGAAAACGCTGGTAAATATGTTTGCTCACGGCAACACATGGTCGGACGCGTCCGCCGCCGCATACGCCGAGTATTTTGGAGTTCTTGAAGCCCGCGAATTAAGCGAATCCGAGTTGGCAATCAATATTCGCAATCTGACTGCCGATAGATTCTCGTTTCGTACTTTTCGGATTACAACCTTTCGACATCTGCTGATTTTCGATGTGCTATTCCTCGTAGCGTATGGAAACGAACAAAACGGGCGCACAGTTACAGACTTCATCTTGCCGCTGCTGCGCAAGAAACATCGCAAAGACGTGTTGAAACTCATTGATTTACTGTATAATACGGCATCGCATGACGGAAAGTTTATGTCCGCGAAACATCTAATCGGCTGTTGGCGGCAAAACTCACGGTTCACAGAGCTGCCACTTACGCACATACTGGTGACCGCGACGATGAGCGCAGGAAAGTCCACGCTGATCAACACACTTTTCGGCGACGACGTGTTCGCGGCGCGCAATGAAGTGTGTACCGACCGCACCCAGACGGTTTGCAACAAGCCATTTAGAGACGGGGTTGTGTATCGTGACGGTGATAGCTCCGCGCTTTTCTCTGAATCGCTCGTCGGTAGCAGATTATGTCTTATAGATACGCCCGGGGTAAACTCCGCGCGATACCCCGCGCATCGTGATATTACGCGAACCACAATCGCGGCGGGGCAGTACGATTTGTTGCTTTACATAATAAGTGCGACACAAATCGGCGTTACTGACGACGACGCGCACTTGCGTTACGTCTTAGCGAAAAAGCCGCCAAATGTGAGCATCGTGTTCGTTCTGAACAAATTGGACACGTTTAATGAAGACGATTCCGTGTGCGGGAGTATTGACAGATTGCGCGATCGGCTGATCGAGTACGGTATAGCGGAACCGTTAATCTGCCCCGTATCCGCAACGGTCGGACGGCTCGCGAAAAAAGATTACAACAACGTCCCCCTGAGCGAGATTGAATCCGTTTTTTATGACGCGTATATAGAGGCGTTCGGGACACCGGAGTTAGACCTCTCAGTATACTATCCACACGAAACAGTACCCGATAAGCCGCCTTTATACCTGCAAAGCGGATTAGCGGGACTCGAACAAACAATTTTACAGATATCGGAGGGACTTCAGAGATGAGTAAGGAAACCACAGCGAGTATGGGCAAAGTGAGCATTAAGTACAACCCGTATACCCTTGAAACAACTGTGCTTTTTGACGGAACAGGGGAGCCGAAAGACGGCAATTTGAGCAGCGGTCATCTCAACGGGAAACGGATTCAGGAATGGATTGATCATTTGCCTAAATGGATTCATGAAACCGGAAACGACGATGTTTACGAGCTTGAATTCCACGGCACAACGCTTGACTATGAGGACGTTCGCGCGGTGGCGGGAGCGGATACGAAGCTTTTTCCCCTGCCTCCCACTCATATTCAGGGCGCGAATCCGGAGGATAAAATCCTGCGGCTGAACGACATTTTTGAGAGGTCGAAAAAACTCGGTGTTGACACTCTTGACGGTTTTGAAGAGATGACAAGAAGCGCGTTCGACAAAGACTTCGAGGCGCACGTAATCGCGACGATGAGCGCGGGCAAATCCACGCTTATCAACGCGTTGCTCGGGCAAAAGCTGATGCCGTCCCAAAACGAGGCGTGCACCGCCATAGTCACGCGTATTCGCGACACGGACGGTGCAGGGTTCACAGCGTATACCTTTTCCGGCGACAACGATGAACCACACGAAACCATCAAAAACTTATCGCCCGAAACAATGAAAAGGCTAAACAGCGATGAGCATATCACAAACATTGTCGTTGAAGGCGACATACCGTTTGTTGACGCGAATGGTATGAAGTTCGTTCTCGTGGACACGCCGGGACCAAACAACAGCCGCGACGAGAACCACAGGGAGAGGACGATGCGGGAACTTGATTCCGAATCGCAATCGCTGATTATCTTCGTTCTTGACGCGACCCAAAACGGCGTGGATTCGGAGAAGTTTTTGTTAGATGACATCGCGGAAGCAATGAACGCAAAGGGGAAAATGTCGCGTGATCGGTTTTTGTTTGTTGTCAACAAGGTTGATAATTATTACAAAGACCCCGGGCGCGTGGGACCGATGCTGCAAAAAAACGTAACAACGCTGAAAGAATACGATATCAACGACGCGCGTATATATCCCGTATCTGCTGAAGTTGCGCTTTCGTCACGGCAAGGTCTCGAGCCGGATTCGATTGTCCGCGCCACAGCAAATACGATGAAAAAGATACCCGAATTACACCTCAACGTACCTGTTGACCGCGTGAATTCGCATATCTCAGCGGCAGAGCGCAAGGTGCTTGAGGCTAGATTACGCAAAGCGGAAGAAAGTGGCAATCTTGATGAACAGGCGTTGATTTACAGCGGCGTTCCGTCGCTCGAAGCCGCAATCCGTGAGTATATGGAGAAGTACGCCAAGGCAATTCGCATCAGCGAGGTTGCGAAGAAACTGCAAGAGAGTTTTGACTGTACGGAGAAGTACAATCAACTTGAGCACGATGTAATGACAGACAGCGAGACGCGCGAAGCGGTTATTGCGGCGACTGGCAAGATACAAGCTGAGATTGAGAGCGGTGAGCAAGGAAGGAAATACGAAGCCCGTTTAGACGGGAAAGTAGATGATATATTAAGTAAAATCAATGAGCGAATTAATCAACTTGAAACCGAATACGCAACGGCGGTTCGTGAGTATAGCAACAAACATCGAGAGAGTAGGTTGTTGCCCGGAGAGGCGCAATCTATAGCGAAAGAATGGGAAAATGCGTTTGAAAAAACGGTGAACAACCTGAGGTGGAACTTGTCAAATCTGTTGAACGAAGGACTACGAGGGGATGCTGATACATTCTTGGCGGATTACAAGAAGAGTGTTGAAAAAATAATATCAAACGACGAAGTAGGCGCATTGCAATTCGACCCATTCGTTTTGTTAGGCGCGGAAATGACTGCCGACAATACCCTCCGGAGCTATACAAAGTCAGAAACAAAATCGGAGCGGTTTGCAAACGGTAAAATTAAAAATCCAGAGCGGGACGGCTTCAAAGGGTTTTTCAATATCTTTAAGCCTTGGAAAATCGATAAGATTGAAACCCGCTTTCGCACCGAAGAATATGTTGAGTGGAAGAAATACGCCGACCAAGTAATCAACGGGGTTAGAGCCAATATTGAAGAATATTGCAAATCAGCGCAAGAACAAGCAAAAGCCAACGCAGCAAACACGATTGCAGCGTTTAAGGCAAAGTTCAAGCAGCTAAACGAAAGGTTGATTCAAAAGATGCAAGAGTTGGACGAAAAGTCAAAACAGGACGAATTCTTGCAATCAAAAATCGAGAGCAACGCGAAATTGCAGAAGGATCTTGAGAAACTGCAAGAGGATGTGGCAAGCATTCTCGAAATATAAAACATCGGAGGAAATAACCATGGCAATACCGGATACCTTTGTAAAGGCTGTGTCTGAGGGAAATATGCAAGCTGTCCACCGCCGCCTTGCCGATCTTATGCCGATTGATCCAAGTCTGCATATGCAGGACGAAATGTTAAAGTACGCGGAAGAAAAACTACCGAATCTGTATCAAACGCACGACGGCGACGAATTAAAAACCGATGCTGAAAGCTGGACGGAAGCGTATTATGATCAAGAGCGTTACCGTCTTGAAAAGAACTTCTCGCGTGAAAGACTGAACATGCTCCGCGATCTGACGCGACACATGTACGCGGACGTGATTCAGCGTGAAGAAACTGAAGCGCGGCAGCATCAGCAATCCGCACCCCAACAATATGCAAAAAAATCAGGTAGCGCGAAACTCCTTGGCGGAGCGGCGGCGGTTGTTGGAGCCGCCGCAGTCGCGGTTGGAGTGGTCGCGAGCAGCACCGCCGTTTCCGTCATCGGTGCTGTCGTCGTGGTCGGTGGAATCGTCGTGCTGGCTACGGATGCCGCGAAGAAATGAGGCGTGCGGTATGAGTGAGGAACTGGCAGGACAGGGCGCGGAGGTTGTTCCGCGGCAGGTTTCGTCCATGCGCGCGCAGTTCGACGATGCGATTTCGATGGCTGATGATATTATAACGAAGAGCTATCTGACGCGCCTATCTGAGATGGATGTCGTCGCGCCTGACGAAAAACTGTTTATCGAGAATGCAAATATGAAAGACAAAGTGCGCCTTATTCGTGTTGACGAGATGGTGTACGGGCATGACGAATATGCGGCAGACAAGTTTGCGAGTGTGTTCGGCGCGATGACGACAGTTGAGAACTCTGTTTTCCTCATGATTGACAGCGACGGCGAAAAGGCGCGGTTCTATATGGGTGTGCGGTGCGATGACCCGCACCATAGTGCAGCAAAGCAGTTGACGACTTTGCAGAGTGCTCTTCAAGGGCAGTTTCCGGGGATTAAGGCGACGGAAAGTGCGGAATTCAAGAATCCGGATATTATAAAGCTGATGCGCGGTGTAAAGAACGGATATATATCCGCTGTTTCGTGTGTCGCAAATCTGCGGGATGAGGAGACGCGGGAAAACAAGGCGTTCCTGCAAGGACTTGAAAAGTTCGCGCTGTCAATGCGCGGTAAAAAATATACCGCGATAATTCTGGCGAACTCGTTACCGCAAAACCGCATTGCGGAGATGCGCCGAATGTATGAGCAAATATATACTCAAATCTCACCGTTTGCCGAACGTCAACTGGCGTACGGCACGAACGAATCTTGGAATACCTCGGACAGCGACACCAAGAGTGAGAGCGTCGGCACGTCAACAAGCGAAAGCACGGGCACATCAGAATCTGTGTCAAAGGACAATACGGCGAGCCGCGTGCTGAAAGGGTTGGGCGTAGCTGTGAGCATTGTTGGCGGTATTGCCGTAACAGTTGCCACAGGAGGGGCTGCGGCACCGGCAGCTATCGCGGCAATAGGTGCTACAGCAGGTGCTACCGGAGCAGGTCTTTCTGTGGTGGGTGAAGTCGCGAAAAAAACCATAACGACCTCGGAAAACGAGAACAAAACCGACTCCACAAATCAAACACAAACCGACAGTCACACGCTTACCGAAGGACAGAGCGGCGGCACATCAAGCAATCTCACGCTGACGGCGAAAGACAAGTCCGTTATATCGCTTATGGATCGAATCGACTTACAGCTGGAGCGTATGCGCGAGTTTGAGAGTTACGGTATGTGGGAGTGTAGCGCGTATTTCATCGCGTCAGAGGAGGCGAGTACTGCGGAAATCGCCGCCGCTACATATAAGGCGATAGTAAGCGGAGCGCGAACGGGCGTCGAAACTTCCGCCGTCAACTCGTGGAGCAAGGCGGAACCGCAAACGAAGCTGATTCACAAGTACATCACAAACTTCATGCAGCCGCTGTTTCGATATGAGAGTGCGCGAGGCGCGCTTGACGTTACGGCAGGCGCGTTTGTCAGCGGTAAAGAACTCGCATTGCACATGGGCTTGCCGCGCCACTCCGTACCCGGATTTCCCGTAATCGAACACGCGGAGTTTGCGCACGAAGTCGTTCGCTACGGCGGTGCCGACAGTCGGGACGGTCTTGTTCTCGGCAAGGTCTACTCTATGGGCAGAGAGGACAAAACCGATGTAAAACTTGACCGCAACAGCCTTACGATGCACACGTTCATCACGGGTTCGACTGGTTCGGGTAAGAGCAATACCGTGTATCACATACTCAATCGACTTCGCGGCTCAAACATACCGTTTCTCGTGGTTGAACCCGCGAAAGGCGAATATAAAGAAGCTTTCGGTCATCTTTACGATGTTGCGGTGTACGGCACGAATCCGAAGAAAATGACATTGCTGAGGATTAACCCGTTCAGTTTCCCCGATGAGGTTCATGTTCTTGAGCATTTGGACAGGCTTGTGGAACTGTTCAACGTCTGCTGGCCGATGTACGCTGCTATGCCCGCGATACTGAAAAAAGCCATGGAACGCGCGTATGAAGTCAGCGGTTGGGATTTGCAAACGTCAACACCGCGTTATAACGGCGTGTTCCCGACTTTCTCGGACGTGTTGGAGCAGATTCAGCAGGTTATTGAAGAATCTGCATACTCTGCGGACAGCAAAGGCGATTACGCGGGCGCATTGCTAACGCGCGTGGAATCGCTCACAAACGGGATCAACGGTATGCTGTTCGCAAGCGACGCGATTGCCGATGCCGAGCTGTTTGACAAGAGTGTTATCGTGGACTTAAGCTCGGTCGGTTCCACAGAAACGAAGTCGCTCATCATGGGACTGCTTGTAATGAAATTGCAGGAACACCGAGCCTCAACCGCAAAGGGGCGCAACGCGCCGCTGAAACACATAACCGTTTTAGAGGAAGCGCACAATCTTTTGAAACGCACCTCCACGGAGCAGTCCTCAGAGAGCTCAAATCTGCTTGGCAAATCGGTTGAGCTGCTTGCAAATTCGATAGCGGAGATGCGTACATATGGCGAGGGATTCATCATCGCCGACCAGTCGCCGGGGTTGCTTGATATGTCCGCTATCCGCAACACCAACACTAAGATTATTCTGCGCTTGCCCGAGTACAGCGACCGTGAACTCGTCGGTCGTGCCGCGAGTTTGACCGACGAGCAGATTGTCGAGCTGTCAAAACTCGAACGCGGAGTCGCCGCCGTTTATCAGAACGACTGGGTTGAGCCGATTCTCGTAAAAATTAAGCATAACGGGTTGACGGAGCAAGAATATGCATATCGTCCCGATGCGACCGTCAACACCGCAGGCGCAAAGCTGCAACTGATTAATTTGTTAACAGCGGGCAGGTTAAATGATAGGCTTGACTTTGACGTTGACACATTAGAGCGTGAGCTTCCGCGCATAGGCATCTCCGCGCGGGCGAAAATCATCATTGGAGGGCTGATCACCGAGTTGAAAACCACGGGTTCGCTTTCCCTGCGGGTAGATGAAAACTTCCCGAAACTCGCAAGAATAGTTACTGACATACTCGGGGTACGCAATCTCGTTCAAAATGAGGTGATAAACGCAAGCAATAATGTAGAACTAACCGCGCGAATGGTCGATATTGCGCGACGAGCGTATCCTAACGTCGATGATACGCTTGCGCTTGTACTCAGTCAGTGCTTTTTGCGCGACTTCGCGTCCGCTCACGACGACCGTGAACAACGAGAGCGGATATACTTCAGTTGGTTTGAAAGTATTGAGCAAAAGGAGGATATAACGCTGTGAATGAACAGAGAATAGAGAAAGTCGAGTCGGTTTCAAAGTTTGCCGACAGTCCGCTCGCGAAACAGGCGGAGGGCAAGGAGTTTCAGCCGGATAAGTCATACTACGAGCGATCGTTGGTGAACGGGAGCGAGGAAACACACGATGAGTATATGCCGCAAAAAATCGAAATTCCGGAATTTCCCGAGTATCTACGGCAGGGCGGAGCATATAAAGTTGTAAAAAAATATGTTACCGAAGACCAAGAAGTGCATCATGTACCCGCCGCCAGTACTAACGGATTGGAGTTTAGAGACGGACCGTCAATCGCAATGGAAAAAGCGGATCATCGCCTAACGAAGAGTTGGGGCAACTCTAACGACGCGCAGGACTACCGCAAAAAGCAAAATGAGTATGTAGAGCGCGGAGAGTTCACAAGTGCCGTACAAATGGATATTGATGATATTCGTTCACGATTCGGGGACAAATATGATGACGCTATTTCAGAAATGAATGAATATTGGGAAACGTTTGGAATGATACGATTTGCAGACAAATTGATAGAGGAGGGCAAAAAATCAAATGAGTGATCGATATGAATTCCTGCCGCGCGAGAGTTTCGGTGGTGTTAAATTCGGCACGGACAGAGCGATAGTTCGTGAAACGTTTGGGGAGTACAAAGAGTTCAAAAAGAGCGAGTTTAGTATAAATACTACCGACGAATTTTCGATACTTCACGCATATTATGATGCCGAAAACAAGTTGGAAGCCATGGAAGTTTTCGCGGAAAGTGTTAGTTACAACGGAATCAGGTTATTTCCCGCTTCAAAATCCGAATTTACAAATGCGCTGCATAAGTGGGGGATAGAATTTTCGGTTTCTTACGGTAGTATAATTTCAGAAGGTCTTGGCATTAGCGCATACGTCCCCGACGAAAACGAAATTGAATGCGTGCTGCTGTACAGAAGCGGTTATTACCGTTAAGCCTTGGACTCACCCCGCAACGCATACCCATTATAAAAATATTTCTCAAAACCCCACCGCATGTCCGTCTGCTGTGATACAATAACGCGCGGGCACGATGCGGGAGCGTATCCCAATCGGAGCGGCGTAAAACACAAAGCAGCGGCGACCGAAACGGTCGCCGCTACGCTATCCGTCCTCCTGCGTCTCGCCAGCGCGTTCTTCCTCGTACACCGAGAAAACGTACAGCGCGCTATGCCCGTACAAGCCCGTCTCGTCGTCGTACAGCGATCCCAATAAGCACGATTTATCCACAAAATATTCGCGTCAACGAAAAGCTGCGCATCTCAGGACTTGTCAAAACCGCAAAACCGGTGTATAATTACCCATAGAGTCAAATGGAGGTGCGCTTATGATAAACGATCAAATACACACTGCGCCGCAAAGTCCCATGAGAAAGAAAACGGACTACATCGTTGCTTGCGTGAATGAGTTCGCGCGGGCGTGTAGTCTTGATGTTTCACAGGCGTACCGCTACTTGGAGATTCATGGTGGGATAGACTTCTTGGTGGAGCATTATGACACCGAGCATACGCTTTCGTTTGATGATGCGATCGAGGACTTGAAAGCCGTTTCGAGGCAAACCGGAGGTCGGATATAATGAAGTTGTATCACGGTTCCAACACCGAGATTTTCACAATTGATCTGTCAAAGTGCAAGCCGTACAAAGATTTCGGAACCGGCTTTTACCTGACTACGCTGCCAAGTCAAGCCGAGAGAATGGCGGCACGAACAGCGAGGATTTTCGGCGGCGAACCAATTGTCACACGGTTTGAGTATAGCGGGAATACCGATGGATTGTCGGTCAAGCACTTCCCGAAACCGTCTGAGGACTGGGCGCACTTCGTCATCAACAACCGCAACAGGAATTTTGCGGATTTTTCATCGCCTGATTGCAATCACGACGCTAAGTACGACATTGTGATCGGCGCGGTGGCAAACGATGATTTGGTTCTGCTTTTTCGCCAATTTGAGAACGGTCTAATTGGAATCGACACGCTGAAAAACGAGATGATCTACAAGGAACTGACCGATCAATATTCGTTTCACACCGAACGCGCGCTCGCGCTACTCAAAAGTGAAGGAGTGTATCGTGGATAAAAAAGCCCAATTAATCGAATATGTAATTCAGGACATTATTGCGTTTTCGATTGAGGACGCGGGACTTGAGATTCCTGCGGCGATGTCGCGGTTTTACAACTCAACTGTGTTTGAAAAACTGCAGGATACGGAAACCGGACTGTACAGTTGCGGTTCTGCGTATGTGTATGACCTGTTTCGGTCGGAACTTGAAAACGGCAAGTTGCTTCAAGTTGAAGTGTAGGACGGGTCGAGGCGAGACAGTAGTTTACAGGACAACCGCGCTGCCTTTTCATTTAGATGTTGGTCATTGTTTGGTCATTGTTTGGTCATTATTACCGCCAAAAACGGCTGAATTTTGCTACAAGTCACGAAACGCTGAGACAAGAAAATCTTTATGTTGCAATGGATTACAACAATTAGCGGCAGCATGCTGAATGCTTCGCTTGTGGTTCAAGTCTTGTCACCCACCCACCACACCACCCCAAAAACACCCCTTGCAAACCCACGGTTTGCAAGGGGTGTCCCATATTCAAAACCCAAGCATTATCCTCACCCGCGTCTCCCCGTCGCCCACTTGACCACCTCGACAATCGGGATTATGGCGAGCGACAGACCGAGCGAGATCGCGAGGTGCGGCAACCCGAGCGGTACCAGCTTGAAAATCACGTTCAGCCCCGGCACGTAAATCACCGCCATCGTCACGACGATGGACGCGAGCAGCGACGCGAACAGGAACTTGTTGCCGAAAAAGCCCGTCGAGAACAGCGATTTTTTCTGTGAGCGCAGGTTGAACGAGTGGAACCCCTCGACGAGCGACAGCGTGGCAAACGCCATCGTGACCGCGGTCTCGGCAGAGTGCGCGCGCCCGATGAAGAACGACACGAGCGTCAGGGCTGCGATGACCGCGCCTTGGTACAGGACGTTAATGCCGAGTTTGTCCGCGAAAACGCCCGCTTTGGAGTTGCGCGGAGCTTTTTGCATGATGTCCGCTTCGCCCTTCTCCATGCCGAGCGCGATCGCGGGGAAACTGTCCGTTATCAGGTTGATCATCAGCAGGTGGATCGGCGCGAACAGGTGCAGATTGATGATCGAAGCCGCGAACAACGCCAGCACCTCGGCGAGGTTGGACGAGAGCAGGAACTGTATCGTCTTTTGAATGTTGTCGAAAATCTTGCGACCCTCGGCGACGGCGGAGACGATGGTCGCGAAGTTGTCGTCCGCGAGGATCATGTCCGACACGCCCTTGGACACGTCCGTACCCGTGATGCCCATGCCGATACCGATATCGGCGGTTTTCAGTGCGGGCGCGTCGTTCACACCGTCGCCCGTCATCGCGCTGATCTTGCCGAGACTCTGCCATGCCTTGACGATGCGCACCTTGTGTTCGGGCTGCACGCGCGCGTACACCGAGTACTTCTCAACCTCGGTCGCGAAGTCCTCGTCGCTGATTTTTTCGAGTTCCGCACCCGTTATCGCCTCGGCGTCGTCGTGCAGAATCTCAATCTCGCGGGCTATCGCGACGGCGGTGTCGCGGTGGTCGCCCGTTATCATGATCGGGCGGATACCCGCCTCGCCGCAGATTTTTATCGCGTCCTTGACCTCGGGTCGGACGGGGTCGACCATGCCGACGACACCGATGAATATCAGATCGCGCTCGATATCGTCAGGCTCAAAGCTCTCGGGAACCGCGTCAAGCTCCTTGTACGCCGCGCCGAGAACACGCAACGCCTGTATAGCCATCGCGTGGTTGATATCCGCCACGCGCTCGCGGAGTTCATCGTCCAGCGGCACCACCACGCCGTTTTCCCCGACGCAGTGCGTACACCGTTTCATGAGTTCATCAGCCGCGCCCTTGGAGAACTGTACAATCCTGCCGCCCGCTTCAATGCGGTGAACCGTGCTCATCACCTTGCGCACCGAGTCGAAAGGAGCCTCTCCGACGCGTGGCATACTCTTTTCCAGCTCCGTCTTGTTGATGTTCAGCGTGAGCGCGTACTCCACGAGCGCGTTCTCCGTCGGCTCGCCGACGACGCGACCCTCGTCCGACACGCTCGAATCGCTGCACATCGCCATCGCAATCGCGAGTTTGTCCGCGCTGCCCGACGTGTTCGTCTCGACGACGGTCATTCTGTTCTGCGTGAGCGTACCCGTCTTATCCGAGCATATTATCTGAGCGCAACCGAGCGTCTCAACGGCGGTGAGTTTGCGGATTATCGCGTTTTTCTTCGACATGCGCGACACGCCGATACTCAGCACAATCGTGACGACAGCCGCCAACCCCTCGGGTATCGCGGCGACGGCGAGACTGATCGCTATCAGGAACAGTTCGAGCGTGTGTCCGCCGTTGAACCCGCCGTTGCGAATGATCCCGAACACGAACATGAACGCGCAGATCGCGAGCACCGCGATACTCAGAACCTTGCCGAGCTGGTCGAGTTTGAGTTGCAGCGGCGTCTTGTTTTCCTTCGTGGTCGAGATGATCCGCGCGATCTTGCCCATCTCCGTGTCCATGCCGATGGCGACGACGACGGCGGCGGCGCGCCCGTAGACGACGCTCGAACCCATGTACGCCATGTTCGTTCGGTCGCCCAGCGGCACCTCGTCCGCCGTTATCACGGCGGCGTTCTTGTCCGACGGCACGGATTCGCCCGTGAGCGAGGATTCCTCGATTTTCAGCGACGCGCACTCGATAATCCGCACGTCGGCGGGTACGAAATCGCCCGCTTCAAGCAGCACGATGTCGCCGCGCACGAGTTCCTCGGAGTTGACGCGCGTCACAGTGCCGTCGCGCCTGACTTTCGCCGTCGTGTACGACATCTTTTTCAGCGCGTCGATCGCCTGTTCCGCCTTGTTCTCCTGAAATATCCCGAGAAACGAATTGATCACGACGACGGCGAGTATGATTATCGTGTCGCTGATCTCGCCGAGCGCGCCTGAGACGACCGCCGCGACGATGAGGATTATAATCATCGGGTTTGCGATCTGCTCGAACAGTTTCGCGGCGAACGATTTCTTTTTCGCCTCCTCGAGCCTGTTCAAATGCTCGGGGTCGGTCGTCCGCTTCACCGCTTCGCCCGACAACCCGTCGATACCGCTTGAAAGCTCCGCCAAAACCTCGGCGACACTCTCGGAGTAATACTTCATTAAAAATCCTTTCCGTTTGTCCGTATGTCCAGCAAAAACAATCGTATATGCCGCCCGATGCGCAGCTTGACCGCATTTTGTAACAAACGCTATTCTAATACATTTCAGCGCGGATTGCAACCGTATTTTGTAAAACTAATATTAATATCCACGCGCGGAACATGCGCCGCCGCGCATCGCCGCGTCCAACCCCTGCCTCCCTCATAGAGGGAGGTGCCGTCCGCAGACGGCGGAGGGAGGACGCGCCGAGACGTTCCGTCTCGGACTCCCCCTGTCACTGCGTGACATCCCCCTCTGTGAGGGAGACTTTGGACGCAGGACGCGCAACACCGCCCCCGCAACGCGAATCAAACGCGACGGAACGCTGTCCGTGCGAACAGCGTTCCGAGAGGGACGTCTAATTCAGCGCGTCGTAATCCCGCTCCTGCGTGCGGATACGCAGAACACTGCGCAGGTCGTAGCTGAATATCTTGCCGTCGCCGGGGTTGCCCGTGAACGCGGCTTTTTGGATCGCGTCGATGGTCTTTTGCTCCCACTCCTCGGAGGAGACGACGATCTCGAACTTGATCTTCGGCAGCAGCGTCACCAAAACCTCCTGACCGCGCACCAACTCCGTGTAGCCCTTTTGCGCGCCGCAACCCATAACCTGTGACACCGTTATACCGTTGACATCAATCGCGCCGAGGGCGTCCTTGATGTCCTCCAACTTATCCTCGCGGACAATCGCTTCAATTTTAATCATTCTTGTGTCCTCCCTTAGTCTAAGCCCGTGAACGACGGGTACGCGCTCTCGCCGTGCTGCGTGATGTCAAGTCCGAGCTGCTCGTCGCGCTTCGAGACACGGAGCGGGGTGAATATCCGCGTGATACCCGCGCATATCAGCACGCCCACCGTCGTGATCGCGATTGTAATCGCGATTGAGAGCAGTTGCGCGAAGAGCTGCGAGGTCTCGCCGAAGATGAGACCGTTGGATTTTACGCCATCATTGACCGCGGAACTCGCAAAGACGCCCGTCATGATGCCGCCGTAGATGCCGCCGATACCGTGGCAACCGAACGCGTCGAGCGCGTCGTCGATTTTGAGCTTTTTCTTGATGAGCTTGACGCCGAACATGCACACGGGGCTGACGAGACCGCCGATGATAAACGCGCTCCACACGGGGACGAAGCCCGCGCCCGGTGTGATGGCGACCAGACCGACCACCGCGCCCGTACACGCGCCGACGAGCGTGGGTTTGCCCGATTTGATAACGTCGAGAGCTATCCACGTCAGCATTGCCGTCGCGGCGGAGATGGCGGTTGTGAGGAACGCGTGAGCCGCAAGCCCGTCCATCGCGCCCGAACTGCCCGCGTTGAAGCCGAACCAGCCGAACCACAGCAGACCCATGCCGATGACGACAAACGGCACGTTGTGGACGCGGTACTCGTGGGTTTCGTAGTTCTGACGGCGTCCGAGCAGGAGCGCGAGTATGAGACCCGTCACGCCCGAGCTGATATGTACGACGTTGCCGCCCGCAAAGTCGACCGATTTGAGCCAGCCCTCGCCGAGCAGTCCGCCCTCGCCCCAAACCATATGGGCAAGCGGATAGTAGACGACGACAGACCACAGCGCGATAAAGATGAACAGAGCCTTGAACTTCATGCGCCCCGCCACCGAGCCTGTTATTATCGCGGGGGTGATAATCGCGAACATCATCTGGAACGCGAGGAATACGTATGTCGGAATTGTGCCTTCGGCACCGCCGAATATGTCGCCGAGGTCAATACCGTGCAGCGCGACGTACTTCAATGAGCCGATAACGCCGCCCGTGTTCCCGCCGAACGACAGCGACCAGCCGAAAAGTACCCACAGTACAATGCCGAGACCCATAATGAATACCGAGTTCATCATATTGCTGACGACATTTTTTCGACGACCCAAACCTCCGTAAAAAAGAGCCAGACCGGGAGTCATTATGAATACCATTGCCGTGCAGATAATCATAAAGGCGGTGTCTCCGGTGTTTAGCATTGTGTTTCTCTCCCTCTCATATATAAATATAAAAAAACAAAGAAACCCAGCTTCCGCAAGCGAAATACTGAACTTCTTTGTTCGAGTAAGTTTAGCATAAGTTTTCGGGAAATGCAACAGCAAATTTCAAAATCGGCGAATATCACAAGTTTGCATCAAGTTCCGCAACACCGCACGGTGTTTTTCACAAACACGCCCGTGCGGTTGCCGACATATAAGGACGGGGGGCAAACACCGCTACCGCATTTACTTTTTTCCGCATTCCAACCCCCGTCATTGCGAGCGCACGAAGCAATCAAGTCCCCGTTTCCCCGTCCAATCCCTCGCAAAACGCGAGATTGGACGAGGTTGCGGAGTTCTGGATTGCTTCGCGCGGCGGAATGACGAGTGAAAAACTAAATGCGGAAGCCGTGGGGGACAAACCCCCGCCGCTTGCGAGCGGCACCCCCTTTCCGAAAGGGGGCAAGGTTGGACGTAGGTTACGGCGTAGGGGACGATGTCCACATCGTCCCGTCCACCTATGTGCGTTCGAAATTACGACAGGGTCGATGAGGACATCGACCCCTACACACGAACTCGCAAAACGAATCAAACGCAACCCCGTCCAACCCCTGCCTCCCTCATAGAGGGAGGTGCCGCCGAAAGGCGGCGGTGGGAGGTCACGCAACCCCGTCCAACCCCTGCCCCCTTTCGGAAAGGGGGTGCCGTCCGCAGACGGCGGGGGTTTGTTCCCCCGTCCAAACCCCCCGTAATTGTCAATTGTTATTTGTTCATTGTTAATTGACGTTGGGCTTGATTTTTCCCCCGCGGAGTGCTATACTCTTTTTAATATGTACCGAAGCGTTTAGAGAACAGGCAGGTGGATTGGTTGACAATAGCTTTTATCATAACAGGTGTACTGGTGTTGGGCGTAATCTTCGTCAACGGATGGACGGACGCACCCAACGCCATCGCCACAGCAGTCTCAACCCGCGTTCTGCGACCGCGCACCGCCATCACCATGGCGGTCATACTCAACTTTCTCGGCGTGCTGGTCATGACCTTCGTCAACTCGGAGGTCGCGGAGACGATCAGCAACATGGTCACGTTCGGGGAGGAGACGGGGGCGGCGCAAATCGCTCTCGCGGCGGCGTTGTTCTCGATAGTCGTGTGGTCCGTCGGCGCGTGGTACTTCGGCATACCGACGAGCGAGAGCCACTCGCTGATCGCGGGCATCACGGGTTCCGCGCTGGCGATGGGCGGCATCGGTGCCGTCAACATGGCGGAGTGGAGCAAGGTGCTCATCGGACTGGTGATCTCCTCGATCATCGGCTTCGGCGGGGGCTACGGCGTCGCGAAACTGATACAGAAAATATTCACGCACGTCAACCGACGCTCGGCTGACACGGTTTTCACGTTCGGACAGGCACTGTCCGCCGCCGCGAACGCGTTTTTGCACGGGGCGCAGGACGGGCAGAAGTTCATGGGCGTATTCATGCTGACGCTGTTCTACAACGGCATGGTCGACCGCAACGCCGCGGGCGCGTTCACGATTCCGCTGTGGGTCATGGTGCTGTGTTCGCTCGTCATGGGGTTGGGGACCTCGGTCGGCGGCATGAAAATCATCAAAGCCGTCGGCATGGATATGGTGAAACTCGAAAAATATCAGGGGTTTTCAGCGGATCTCAGCGCGGCGGTCTGTCTGCTCGGCTCGTCGCTGCTCGGTATACCCGTCTCCACGACGCACACCAAGACCACGGCGATAATGGGTGTCGGAGCCGCGCGCCGCATACGCTCGGTCGATTGGAGCATCGTCAAGGAGATGGTGCTCGCGTGGATTCTGACGTTCCCCGGCTGCGGGATTATCGCGTACCTGATGACAAAATTATTTATACATATATTCTGAAAGTCGAGGTCAAATGAGCTATGGCAAAGAAGAATTACAACTATTTTGAGCAGTTTGAAAAACAGATGCAGCTCTGCGAAACAGCGGCGGAGCAGCTTGTCGACATGCTCGCGGACTACACCGACACCCACAACAAGGCGGAGCGAATCCACGACACCGAGCACAAGGCGGACGAACTGCTGCACGGTCTGATGCAGGAGCTGAACCGCTCGTTCGTCACCCCGATTGACCGCGAGGACATCGTCCAGCTCGCGAACGCGCTCGACGACATCGCGGACTCAATA
This sequence comes from Oscillospiraceae bacterium, assembly GCA_031261585.1. Taxonomy (GTDB): domain Bacteria; phylum Bacillota; class Clostridia; order Oscillospirales; family Oscillospiraceae; genus JAIRRO01. Next base: position 28,985 of record JAISJJ010000078.1, on the reverse strand, counting down.
GAGGACATCGCAAACCTCTTTGACATGATGTCCATCGAGGTCGTCAAGCCCGAGGCGAAAGAGATGTCGCGGCTGATCATTGAGGGCAGTCGTGCGTTGAGCGCGCTCGTCTCCGAGTTCCACCTGTTCAAAAGCTCAAAGAAGCTGACCGATCTGATCATCAAAGTCAACGACATAGAGACCAAGGGCGACGTGCTGCACCGCTCCGTGATGAAAGAGATGTTCAAGCACGAGACAGACGCCGTAGAGATTATCAAATGGCAGCAGATATTCGACAACATGGAGGACGCCCTCGACAACATGGAGGACGTAGCCGACCTGATAGACGGACTGGTGATAAAAAACAGTTAACGAGACAGTTAACAGTTAACAATTAACAATTAACAGTTACGTGGGGTTGGACGGGGGTTACGTTTGATTCGCGTTTTGGTTTCGTATGTAGGGACGGACGACCCTGTCCGTCCTTGTATGATTATGCTGAGACCCGTGCTGGACGGACAGGGTCGTCCGTCCCTACGTAAACATTGTGCGTTGCGCGCAGAATGACAGATAACAGACAACCGAGCGTTCCCTTGCGGACGCTCGGTTTTGCTTTGCAAAAATAAATTTTCTCAGGTACCTTGACAAGCGCGAAAACGTGTGCTATAATTTAGTTAGGTACAGAACTAAAATGAAAAAGAAAGGCTGAATCATCAATGAAAGAACTGACAAAATCAGAAAAACTGTTTATGCTACTTCAACGCGGCGCGATTCTCATCGGACGCGGGAGGCAACCGCAGCGCGGCGGCGGTCACGGGCAGGGGTACGTCCTGTCGCTGCTCGTTGACGCACCGCTGAGCCAGAAAGAGCTGCTCGAACGGCTCGGTGTCCGCGCGGGATCGCTCAGCGAGCTGCTGAGCAAGCTCGAACACGCGGGTTACATCACGCGCACGAAGGACGAGAACGACAACCGCGTCGTGATCGTCGAGATCACCGAAGCGGGCAGGGCGCACGCGTCGGAACACGGCTCACACCGCACCGAGTTCGCCGACACCGTGTTCGCCGCGCTCAACGACGACGAAAAGGACACGCTCATCGCCCTGCTCGAAAAGCTCCACGAGACGTGGAAAGAGGAGCGCGCGGCAGAGGACACGGAACGCCGTGAACGCGGCGGTCGTCGCGGAGACTTCGGCACACCGCGCCCGACACCGCGCGGCGGATTCCCCGACGGTCACGGGTTCGGCGCGCACGGTTTCGCACCGCCGCCGTTCGGCGCGCCGGGATTCGCGCCGCCGCAATTCGGCGGGTTCCGCAACGGCGCGGGAAAGCCGCCGCGTGACGGAAAATTCGCAGAGCGCGCGGAGCATCGCGAACATGGCGAACATGGCGAACACGGTGAACACGGTCGCGGACATCATCACGCCGCGGAGATCACCGACCCCGAGTTGCGCGCGCACCTCGACGGCATGACGTGCGGCGAGTGCGACAAAAACTGCAAACTGTCCGCGCCGCACTGCGGCAAGGGCGAGGAGAAACAGCAGGCGGCAATCGCGGAGTACAAAAAAGAGGACTGACGGCGACGCTGCCGCGCAATGACAAACGGAACACGGACAAAGACCGCCGAAAGGCGGTCTTGTCGTGTGTGTCGAAAGACGCTTGCGTCGGGGCGTGGATTGCGGCGTTGAAAATTTGCGGTACCGCAATTACAGATTCGCGTAGTCGTAGGGGCGGGGTCAACCCGACCTTGCGTGCAGCCTGTCATTCTGAACTTTTCCGCGTTCCAACCCCCGTCATTGCGAGCGCACGAAGCAATCCAGTCCCCCGTAACCTCGTCCAACCTCGCGTTTTGCGAGGGTTTGGACGGGGAAACGGAGTTCTGGATTGCTTCGCGCGGCTCGCAATGACGAGTGAAAAAGTAAATGCGGTAGGGGCGTGTTCACCCGCCCTTGCGTATACGTCCAAACAACGGCAAAGGGCGGGTTGACCCCGCCCCTACGTGTAACACGCAATGCGTAAGGGTGGGTCATGTCCGCCCCCTACACAGATTCGCGCTCACAGTCACCCTGCCCCGCCCGACACCGCCGCTACCACCGCTTTGAACCTTGCGTGGTGCCGTATCGGGTCGAACGCCGCGCGGTCGAACAGCTTCAATATCTCGTCGTCGGCGGTGAGCAGCCGTTCGATGTACCGCTCCGTCTCCGCGTCGGGCGCACCGAACTCCTGCGCCGCGTTGCCGACCGCGCTCGCCGCCGTCTGAAACGCCACCGCCGCCTGTTCGAGCAGCAGTATCGCGTCTTTCACACTGCGGTCTGCGACGTCCGCCGCGAGTTCAAGCAGCGTGCGCACCGACGAGCGCACGGGCGAGTCCGCGAAGTCCGACTGCGATTCAAATTGGCTCATACCCATCGCGCTTGCGAGTATGTCGAGGTATCCGCTCGGCATCTCGTCGGGGCGCACGCCTTTATTCTGCCCGCCGAGCAGCCCGACCGCGCTGATAATCATCTGCGCGAACCGCGTCACGCTCCGTTTCAGCATCGCGATATCGTCGTCCGTCAGCACGTAGTCGGGTTCGTTCATGAGGAACGTCAGCGCGCCCTCCCGCCCCTGCGCCGCCGACGGCAGACGTTTTGCCAGTTCGAACGCGCGCGGTCTGTTGCCTGAGTTGGCGTGTGCGCGCGGCAACTGCGTGACCGCGAAATTGCGCGTGTCCGCGTCATGGGATTCCGCGAGACGTTCGAGAATCGGCACCGCCTCGGCGTTGTGCCGCGTCTTGTCGTCGGGCGCGTACATGAGCAGCGCGACGTATTCGAGTTGCAACGCGTCGTTGTTCGGATATTCGCGCGCGAGGTCGCGTATCAGCGCGAGTGCCGCCGCGTCGTCGCCGTCGAGTGCCGCGTCGATATACGGGCGGCGTTTTTCCGCGATGTGCTCCTTGTCGCGCAACGCATCCATGCCGAACAGCTCATCGGTCGTCACGCCGAAAAACCGCGCGAGTATCGGTATCAGCGCGACATCGGGCAGCGCGCCGTTCGTCTCCCACCGCGACACCGCCTGATACGTCACGCCGAGCACGTCGGCGAGTTTCTCCTGTGTCATGTCGCGCCCGCGCCGCAGTGCCTTGATCCTGTCGCCGAAATTGTAGTCCATAACGCGCTCCTGTCTGTTTTTTTATCGGTTGAGACGATTATACGGCATTTTCAACGCGATTGCCACATCTCCGTGATTGAGAACCCCTCAATCCGCAATTGAGCGCGACGATAAGGCTACCGCATTGCTTTTTCCGCGTTCCAGCCCCCGTCATTGCGAGCGCACGAAGCAATCCAGTCCCCCGTTTCTCCGTCCAAACCCACGTTTACGGGGCAGGACGTGAGATGCGGAGTTCTGGATTGCTTCGCGCGGCTCGCAATGACGAGGGGACGAGGGAATTGTCTCGCAAAATTCAACGCCGCAACCGCGACGATTCCCGCAAATTCAATTGACACTTTGGCAAAATCGTGGTATTATTAATCGGAAAAGTTGTAATAATCCCGAATAGACAGACACGATAATCAAAGGAGAGCGAAATGCCCACCGATTTATTGTCAGCAGCGGAGGTCGCAGAGGAACTGCACATCAAAAAATACACCGTGTACGAGATGGTGAAGCGCGGCGAGATACCCGCGTCGCACGTCGGCAAGCAGGTGCGTGTGTCCCGCGCCGACCTTGAAGCGTATCTCGCGTCGCGCAAGACGGGAGCGGTGCGGACGGTGACGGAGCCGAGCGACTACGTCGCGGAGAGACCGCCGCGACAGGACGCGTCGAGCGACCCCGTGCGCGGCGTGATCATCGCGGGGCAGGACGTGTGCCTCGATATACTTATTAATAAGGTGTCCGAGCTGCGCGGCGGCGGGCAGGCGTTGTTGCGCTCGTACATGGGCAGCTACAACGGGCTGAACGCCATGTATCGAGGCAAGGTCACGGCGAGCGCGTCACACCTGTGGAGCGCGGAGACCGACACGTACAATTACACGTATATCCGCCACCTGCTGCCCGGTATTCCCGCGGGCGCGATACGTCTCGCGGGGCGCAAACAGGGGTGTTACGTCAAGAAGGGCAACCCGCTCGGCATCACGGGTTGGGAGGATCTGCGCCGCGCCGACGTCACGATGATAAACCGCGAGATGGGCAGCGGCACGCGTATCCTGCTCGACCAAAAAATGTGTATTCTCGGTATTGACGCGGCGACCGTGAACGGCTACAATAACGTCAACTCGTCGCACATAGCCGTCGCGAGTGCGGTGGTGAACGGCGTCGCGGACGTCGGCTTCGGGTGCGAGAGCGTCGCGGGCAACATGGCGGGTATCGAATTTATCCCGCTGCAACTCGAATGGTACGATTTCGTGTACAAACTCGTGGACACAAAACTGCCCGTCATGCGCGCGCTGATAGACTACGCCACCTCGGACGAGTTCAAGCGCGACCTCTCGACGATAGGCAACTACGACCTGTCGCAAACAGGTATTCAAAAGACGTTTTAGACGCGCAGGGCGCGGGGTTGCCGTAGGGGCGATTATCAATCGCCCGCCGAGGTTATTCGGACGTTTCAGGCGCGGATTCGCGTTATCGTAGGGGCTGTCTTGACCCGCCCGTTTTCCGCGTGGGGTGCGGCGGGTCGGTCAAGACCGACCCCAACGAAATGCTTGCGCCACCACTTTTCTTTTCGCAAATCCAAAACCCTCGTCATTGCGGGCCGCGCGAAGCAATCCGGCCCCCCGTTCCCTCGTCTTAACACAGCGAAAACACGAAAAGTAAATGCGGTAGCCGTGGTGAATCCATCACGAAATCACAACCCCAACCATGACAGATTGCGTTTGCCGTACACTACGCGGTGTACGACGACGGTTGCGGCATCGTCGTCAACCTTGTAAAAGACGAGGTACTTGCCCGACACGAGCGCGCGGTACCCCTGAGTCGACAGATAGCGGTCGCGCGAAAGCGGCGCGATATACGGATTCTCGCGGAGCAGCGCGATATCCGACTCGATCTTATCGAGGATTCGGCGCGCGCTCGTCGGCGCGTCCGATTCCTCGGAGATGTACCGCAGCACGTCGAGCAAATCCTCGCGCGCGAGCGGCGTGTAGCGTATCGCGTAGGTCTTATCCATGCGCGTTCAGTCTGCCGCGCAGTTCCGCGAACAGCGCGTCGTGGTCGATCAGTGTGTCGCCCGCGTCAACCTGCGCTTGCGCCGCCGCGAGTTTGTCGTACAGTTCGAGCCGCGCGAGTTCCCGCGAGTAGTCGGCGGCGCGCATGAGAACGAGGTCCTCATAGCCGTTTTTCGTGATGTAGACGGGTTCGCGTTCTTGGCGGCACAGGTCGGCGACCTCGTTGAAGTTGCTCTGGCATTTTGAGATGGGGCGTATATTCACGAACGAATACCTCCTTGAATTACACCATGAATTATACCACGAATTTATCCGACGCGCAACACCTATTTACAGTTTTGAACGGAGCAAAACGCGCTCGGGTTTACGGGTGTTGTTGAATCTGGCGCAGGTGGTTGACCGCCACAGTTAGCGGAAGGTTTAACAAATCAAACTAAACATAACAAAAACGGACGGGTTTTTCGACGAAACCCGTCCATTTTTTGCGCTTCTTTGGCGATATTCACGAAATACACATTCACCCCTTGACAAAACCAATCAAATGTGAGATTATGTGTTAGTTGTTTTTATACTCGGCAGAGATAGCGCGAAAACGAAACAGACATATCGGCAGGTACCGACGTATCGTCTTACTCCGAACGCGCGTATTTGCGGGTTTTAGCGCGGAAAGTGCTGCGCGAGAGACGTTTTTTATCGGTTTGTCTCGGGAATATGCAAAAAAAGCGTAGGGAGAAGCGAAATGAAACCAAACACGACCAAACGCATGAAACGGGGGTTCCTGATCTGCGCCGTCATTGCGGTGCTTATGTCCGTAGCCACGCTCGTCTCGGCGGACAACCTGACCGAGGTGGCAATCTCGACGAAACTCGACATATACGTCTGGACCACGTCCGTGCCGCCGTCGGCACCCGCGTACACCTACACCATACCCGAGATCAACGCGATCCCGAATCAGGTCACGGAGCAGTGGTACTCGTCCGTGGACGCGATGCCCGCGCGCGTGTGGACTATCGCGTCGGGTGTCAGGATAGACATGCTGTTCGACGACTTCGACGCAAAGACGAACTACGTCTACGATGTGTTCATGGCTCAGGCATACGGCGGGCGCGTCCGCTTCACGTGCGACGACGACGGATATTACCGCACATATTCGTTCGACGACGCGGTGGGCAACGGCATACAGTACACGTTCGACGGGCTGTTCCACACGAACACGTTTGAGATGACGGCGGGCGGCTGGCGGGTGGACGTAGCCGACGTTCTGAGCTACCAGTACGAGATGGTGCTGCCGATGCTCGCGACCTCATCATATCAGGCGCGCTTCTGGCCCGGCGATCAGCTCGGCGAGACTAAAACACTGTCCACAAACGACAGTCTGCGCTACTGCCGAGGGCAGACGATCAACGACCTGCAAACGGGCAATTCCACGACCTCGCAGTTCGGGCGCGGCATCAACCGCATCGATATATTCATGAGCGCGGCGGCGTACGACGGCAAAGGTACCGCCGTGACGGGTGTCATAGTGTCCGACGAGCTTGCGACGCTCGACGTCGGGGATACGAAAACGCTCAGCGCGACTGTCATACCGTCCGACGCGACAAACAAAGCCATCACATGGACGAGCAGCAACCCCGCCGTCGCGTCCGTCTCAAACGGTGTCGTCACCGCCAACGCGGCGGGTACCGCGACGATCACCGCGCGATCAAACAACAACGCGCGGTACTACGCGACGTGCGCCGTGACCGTCAACGCCGCCGCCACGAGCGCGAACACCGCGTCGTCGGTCAGCGCGTCGAACTACGCGTCGAGCGCGTCCGTCAGTACGAGCGTCTCAGCGTCAGCGCGGGCGAGTTCGAGCAACTCGGCGTACGCGATCACGTCCGCGTCGGTGAGTGTTTCCGAATCGTCGCACAAGAGCGTCTCGGTTTCGACGAGTGCGAGCGCGTCGACCTCGACGAGCGCGGTTGCGTCCGTGTCGGTGAGTGAGAGCGCGTCCGAATCGGTGAGTACGAGCGTATCCGCGTCGGAGAACGCGGAATCGTCGTCCGAATCGTCGTCAGCACCCGAATTTAACGACATTCGCGGTCACTGGGCGGCGAGCGACATCAGAAAACTCGCTCAGGTCGGCATAATGCAGGGCTACCCCGACGGCGGGTTCCACCCGAACAGCAACATCACGCGCGCGGAGTTCGTGACCATACTCATGCGCTTCGTCGAGCGCGACGGCGCGTACAACGCGGCAGTCGGCGCGGGTTTCCCCGACACGACGAAGCACTGGGCGCGCGCCGATATCAACAAGGCAGTCGCGCTCGGCATAGTCACGGGTTACACCGACGGCACGTTCAAGCCCGACAAGCTGATAACGCGCGAGGAGATGGCGAACCTGATATCGCGCGTGTATAAACTGACGATCAACGGCTCGGTGAGCGGTTCCGCTGTCGATATCGTGAAAGCCGCGGGACTGATGGTCGGCGACCCGAACGGCGATTTCAGGCTGAAAGCGAACGCGACGCGCGCCGAATCGGCGACGATACTCGTGCGTCTGCTCGACATAGCGGAGGTTAACTCGTGACGAAAAAAGCATTTTCGGGCAGACGGCTGCTGCCCGCGCTGATAATCGCGGCACTGCTCATCGCGGTGTGTTCCGCGGCGTACGGCGTGGGCGGTACGGGCGGCGCACCATCCGACACGCCGAACAACATCCTGCTCTCATGGACACTCGACCCGACGACGACGCAGACGTTTACGTGGCACGCCCTCGGCGAGAGCTACGTCGAGTACGCGACGGCGGGTTCCAACGAATTTACGCGGATTCTCGGCGCGGCGACGCTCGTGCGCACGTCCGTCGGCGGATATTACAGATACGAGGCGACGGCGACGGGTCTGCTGCCCGACACGCACTACGCGTACCGCATCGGCACGACGGACGGCGGCGTGACCGAGCCTGTCGCGTTCACGACCGCGCCGATTCACGCGGACAGTTTCAGTTTCCTGTACCTCGGCGATCTGCAAATCGCGAACAGCATGAATACGGAGTTGACGCAGTGGGGTCAGCTCCTGCGCGCGGCGTATGACCGCAACCCAGATCTGGCGTTCGGTATCATGGGCGGCGACATCGTGCAGAGCGGTCTCGACCTCGCGAACTGGACGCGGTTCTTGGAGGAGGCGGAACCCGTTTTCGGCACCATTCCGCTCCTGCCGACGAACGGCAACCACGAGAGCAACCACATAGGCGGCAAACCGCTCGCGTATACGGACGTTTTCGCCCTGCTGCGCAACGGACCGACGGGGTTCGAGGAGGAGTTCTACTCCTACGACTACGGCGACGTACACTTCACCGTGCTGAACAGTTGGGTCTATTCCTCCGAGCAGAATCTCACGCCGACGGACTACGCGCGTATCAGCGACTGGATCCGCGACGATCTCGCCGAGAGTGACGCGCTGTGGAAGGTCGCGATACTGCACCACCCGCCCTACGCCCTCGCGAACGACGCGGTGTCCGCGCTCGTGAAGCAGAACTGGGTGCCGATATTTGAGGACGCGAAGCTCGACCTCGTATTCGTCGGACACCAGCACGTCTACGCGCGCAGTCTGCCGATGTACAGGGGCAACACGGACTATGTGAACGGTATCGTGTACATCATGGGTGTGTCGGGTTCCAAGTTCTACGAATCCGCCGACGAGACGTACATGGACACGATCGTCAAGCAGGAGAGCAACTACCAGATCATCGACGTGGACAGCGGACAGCTCACGGTCACGTCGTACAACGCCGCCGAGGAGGTGCTGGATTTCGCGACGATATACCCGAAAGCGCGCGGCGGTTCCGCGTACTCGGGCGACGCGGACGGCGACGGCGAGCTCACCTATGACGACGTGCTGCTAACGCTCGCGGCAATCCGTCAGCGCGACGGCTTCAACCGCGCGATGGACGCGAACGCCGACGGCACGGTCGATATCCGCGACGCGCAGCTCATTCAGTCGCGGATAGCGGAAGGGAGCGCGGCGTAGATGAAAAAACGGGAAAATCGGGAAAAACACCTCAAATCGGCAATAAGCGGACTGCTCGTCCTCGCGCTCATCGCGGTTCTCGCGTTCTCATACGCGCTGCCGAGTACGCGGGCGAAAACCGTCGCGTCAGCCACGGCGGAGCGCGTGTTCTTCTACGCGCAGAACGACGCGGGGCAGAGCGTCCTCCTGAAAGTCGTTGAGATGGAGGACTTGGTCGCGGTCGAACACGGTCAACTCGACGGCAACGGCGACGACACGGGGGTCAACTACCGCTATTCGTACACGGATAACCTGCCCACCACGGGTTACGGCGAGGCGCGCGGTCTCACCCTGCCCGAATTTGTCGATTACGTGAAGAGCGTCAGCCCTGTCGCGGGTGCTGAGACGCTGACATATACGGGCGGCGACGCGCTCGGGTTGATGGCGACGGACAGTCGAGGGTTTTACACGAAAAACTGGACGTACGACACGCTGTACGGCGTTGCGCGGTACTATATCCCCGCTATGCTCGACCCACTTGTCGGCTGGAACACGGGTTGGGAGATAGCGGGCGAGAACGAGGACGGCGAGGACATCGCGCAAAAGGGTCTCGGTCTCGATACATATTATAATGTATACCGCGCAAACGACGCGTTCGCCGCCGACAAGGACGCGGCGTTCGCGACGGCACAGCTCATGGTTCCCATACTCGCGACCACCTCCTACGCGGGGCGCACGAGTTCGGACGCCGACCTGACGAGCGAGATCGGCATAGCCGACCTCATCGAGGCGAACGGCGGTGTCGTCACGGGCAGTCTCGCCGACATCATGGAGACGGACGCCGCGAGACCGTTCTCACTGCGCTTCGAACTGCCGATGACGGAAGCCGACCTGTACGCGGGTCACAGAACGGCGTTCGACAACTTCAAATGGGTATACAACCTGCGCCTGACGATGGAGAGCGCGCCGCACATCGTCTCGGCGGGCAGTATCCCCGCGCCTACGTCCCACGTCACGCTCAGCGAGGACGGCAACACGGCGTACATCACCATGGCGACCGTAGCGGGCGCGCAGGTCTACTACTCGTACACGATATCCGACGACCCGAACGATTCGGCGGGCGCGCCGCAGTACCGTTACGACGGACCCGTCGCGGTGGATGTGACGGGGCGCGACCTGAGCGCGAATCCGCTGTACTACTACATGACGGCGGTGCGCGAGGGGTACACCGACGCGGGTATCGTCACGGTGTCCTACCCCGCGCAGATGCCCGTATTCTCCACGGCGCACAGTATCGCGTACGGCGCGGGTCTGACGGGTAGCGCGGCGGTCAACACCGCGTTCACCGATTGGGCGGACGCTCAGCCCGACATCTCGGTAAAAGCACCCGCCGCGACGGGATTCACGCCGCTCACTGCGGGACAGCTCACCGTCAACCGCGAGCTTGGCACGTTCACAATCGCGAGTTCGGTGTTCACCGCGACGGGTTCGTATTCGTTCCTCATTCAGGCGGACGGGTACGCTCGTCGGCAGTTCAGCGTGACCGTACTCGCGCCGCCGAACGCGTTCCCCGAGTTGAACGTGGACGACGTGTACTACCTGAACAACCTGCGCGCGTCGGGTCTCGTGATATCGTCCGCGAACAACGCGTTTCAGTCGGGCGCGACCGTGAAGATCAACGGACAGCAACTGCTGCCGTCGAGCGTCAACACGGCGACGGCGGGAAAAATCACGATACGCCAGAGCTATTTCAACAACAGCGGCAACACGGGCAGCACGGCGGGTACGTACACGATTGAGGTCACGAACACATCGTTCACGCCCACATCGCGGATTTACACGGTTGACTTCGTCGAGGGCGACGCGCCGAGTTTCGCGTTCACACTCGCCCGCGCGACGAGCGGCGAACTGCGCTCGGGCGACACGGTGCCGCTCACGCTGAGCCTTGAAGCGGACGGCGCGTTCACGTTCTACGGCGCGCAGTACGCTTTCGCGTTCGACACCGCGAAGTTCACGCTCGACACCGCGACAATCACGACGGAATCGGGCTGGCAGTACGGCACCGCCACCGTCGGCACCATAAAATACGTCACCTTCACGCGGCTCGACGGGGCAGACGGCACGGCGGGCGCGTCAGGCGCGATTGCGGCGTTCTCACTCACGATAAAGGGGCGCGGCGACGCGACACTCACCCCCGATACGCACATTCTGACCGACGCGAACGCGAAATCGCGCGGCTACGTCACGGCGAACACGCTGACGCTGACCGTAGCGGGCAGCGCGGCGGGCGACGTGGACGGCGACGGTCTCATAACGGTGAAAGACCTCACGATGCTGCAACAGGTGCTCGCGAACCTGTTGCCGAGCGGGTATATCGGCAACGCGGACGTTGACGAGGACGGGAACGTGACCGTGAAGGACGCAATCAAGCTGATGCAGATCCTCGCGGGATTGGAATAGGGGGGGGACAGACGATGAAAAAAACGCACAGACGGAAAATCGCGCTGCTGCTCATGTGCGCGGTGCTCGCCGCGACGACGTTTTTGAACGCGGCGCAGGCAAAGACGAGTTTTTTACCCGAACAGCAGGTCGGCACCGTGCTGTTCTACGTCGTGAACAGCGCGGGCGAGGAGATACTCGTCTCGCAGACAGATGTCGCGCAGATGAACGCCAACCTGCCGACCAACGCCGAGGTACACAACTACTCCATACTCGACAGTATGGTGACGACGGTACATCAGGAGTCTCAGGGGTTTTCGCTCGCCGACTTCATCGACTACGCGCAGGGGAAATCGACGGTCAGCGCGCTGAGAAACCTGCCGCTGACGTGGAACGGCACCGACACGCTCGCGATGTGGACGCTGGACATGACGACTTACGGCGATTTGAACACGTTCACCCACGACTACCTCGACGGCACGCCGCGCTACAACTTCCCGCTGCTGTACAAGTACTGGAACTACGGGACGCAGGACTATTACGACCCCGACGGCGTGATGACGCGGGACGAGGTCATCGACTACATCTTGGAAAACGGCGAACCCGCGAGCGCGCTGCTCGGTGTGCGCAACTTCTCACAGCGGTACATACTCACCACCGACAAGTTCAACATACAGGACTACGACATGGAGAACACGTGGGTGAGCCGCGACACGGACCTATCGCCGACGGGCTGGCTCGACAATGAGCGCGCACTGCGCATATTTATCCCGATGTCCGAGGCGGAACTGCGCAATAAGACCGCGACCGCGAACAACAGCCGCCACCACACGTTCGCCGTCAAACTCGACATGGCGCAACGCCCCGTTATCGCGTCGCTCGGCAGTGTTCCCGCGCCGACGGGTTATCTGACCGAGGACAACGACAACTACTACGTCCATTTCAACTGCGCGGACTCGGGCGCGGCGATCTATTACAACGGCTATTACTCGATAACGACCGACATGCCGTCCGTCCGATACACGGAGCCGATCCGCGTGCCGAAATCCGCCGTGCCGACGGGCAAATTCACGATCAACGCGCACGCCGTGCGTGACGGTTGCACCGACGCGGGTACCGTACAGCTCACGCTCAAAACCTCGGACGCGCCGCGCACACAGGTATACACCACGCCGACCCACGGTGCCGCCGGCGGTTCGGTGATGATCCCCGTCATGATTCAGGGCAACCCGGGATTCGCGGGTTTCTCGTTCGAGTTCAGCTATGACACGGACAATCTGACGCTCACGGGCATCGCGAAAGGCGATATCCTCCGCGATTTTGACGAGGGCATGTTCACGGGCAACGTCGCGGGCAATCGCGTGGTGTTTTCAAGCGCGGCAGACCTCACACAGGAGAGCGGCGAGATACTGCGGCTGACGTTCACCGTAAAACCCGACGCGACGGAGCACATGTTCTCGGTGCTGCTGTCCCTCGCCGACGGGTACAACGAGAATTTCGCAAACGCCGCGGGGCAGAACATCTACGTCGACTTCTCCGACACGGGACCGTCCGTCCTCACGCCCGAGTACATACGCGGCGACGTAAACGGCGACGAGGAAGTGGACATGGCGGACGTTGCGATGCTCTCGCGGTACGTCGCAAAACTCACGGAGTTGACGGACGCGCAACAGCTCGCCGCCGACGTGGACGACAGCGGCGAGGTCGATATGGCGGATGTCGCCATGCTGTCGAGATACGTCGCAAAACTGGTCACATGGTAGGTTGACGAGACGTATGTCGGAACAATCCGAGGTCACAAATAACAGGAGGTCACAATGCAAACAATGAAACCAAACGCAAAAGGGCTCAGCGGACGGCTGCTGTGCGTATTTCTCGCGTTGATGGTGCTTTTCTCGACGGCGATCGTATTCAGAGCGTCGGCGGAGGATTCGGCGATACTCACTGTCGGCTCGGTCACCGTACCGCTCGGCACAGCGTCCGTTCAGGTACCCGTTCTGGTGAGTAACAACACGGGGGTCGTGTCTGTCAGTCTGCAATTCACGTATTCGGGGCTGACGCTCACGGCGGCGACGAACAACGCGTTTGACAACATAACGCGCAATCTGCCCTTGGGGATTATAAACACGTATTCAGACGAGAATCTCGTGGGCGATTTTCAGTTCTACGTTCTCACGTTCGCCGTCACGAACCCGAACATCGATAAAACGTACACCATCGGTGTCGGTACCACGGACGGCAGACCCAACAACTTCTCCGCCGTAAAGGAAAACGGCAGCGTCAGCGCAACGCCTGTGACCTTTGTCGCGGGGTCAATCACCGTCGGCACACCGTCGTCTGACACGCCGCAGGTCGCGGGCGAGGTTTGGGACGGCAGCGTCGACGTGACGTGGTACAACACCACGGACACCGTGTTCTACATCGACACCCCCGCGAAGCTCGAAGGTCTCGCCGCTATCGTCAACGGCAGCTATAACACGGGCGCGACAGTCTATGGCGACGACGACCACACAAAGATCGTCCAGACGCGTGTCGCCGACTACGGTTACGGCGCGGACTTTTTCGACGAAAAGACGATTTACATCACCGCCGACCTCGATTTCGGCGGCGTCAAGAACGCGCAGGGCGTGTGGAGCGGCGAAAACAACTACATGCCCATCGGCGGACAGTACAACATGACACTCGGCGACGACAATTCGCATCTCAGCTCATCGTTCAACGGCACGCTCGACGGTTTGGGTCACGAACTGAAAAACATCTACTGCGAGCGCGCGGACATGACGACGACGGGGGCGGAACCCTATAAGATGTCGCAGTCCATCGGCGTCGTCGGGCGGCTCGGTGTCCACGACGGCGACCCCACGGATTGGCGGGCGTTTGAGCCGACGGTGCGCAACCTCGTCGTCGGCGCGGGCTACATCTCGGGTCGGCGCAGTGTCGGCGGTATCGTCGGAAAAACGGGAAAGACGCAGTACAACACCGACGCTGTGAACGGCGGACGCGGCGCGATAGTCGAGAACGTCGCGAACTACGCGGATATCCACGGCACCGACTCGAAAGGTACGGGCGGCATAGTCGGCGCGTCGTGGAACGGCGGCATTATCCTCAACTCGTACAATTTCGGCACGATCACAAACGGTTACACCGCGCCGACGGGCGGCATCTCGGGCTATAACGAGAACGTCATAACAAACGCCTACAATGTCGGCAGCATACAGGGCGGCGGCTCGAACTACTCGATGGCTATCGGCTCGAATAACGGCGGTCAGCCCGTGGTGTACAACGCGTACTACCTCATCGGCTCGGCGGCGGGCGGCGGGTATTATTCGAGCGGCTTACAGGACAGCGGTATTGCGCGCACGGCGTAGGAGCTGAAAACACCCGAGTTTCTTCTTGCGCTCAACGCGGGCGCGACAGGCGGCAACCGCGCGTTTGTGTACGCCGAGAACGCGGACGGCGACCGTGTCAACGACGGATACCCCGTTCTGCGCGTCTGGGCGTTGGCGCACGCACCCGATATCACGATTGTCGGCGAGGGTGCGCAGGGCAGACAGGTCAGGGAGATCGTGAAGCAGTCCGACCCGACGCAACTCATCTACGCCAAGGGCGAGATATTCAGCGCGGCGGGTATCGCCATCATCGCGAAGTACGACGACGACAGCGAGGAGACGGTCACGGTCTACAACCTCAGCAAGACGACCGCGCTCGCGTTCGGCGACACGTCGGTAACGGTCAGCGGCACGTACGAGGGCGAGGATTTCAGCTTCGCAATCCCGATTGACGTATACGTTTTGGGAGATACGGACGGCAGCGGAACCGTTACAGTTTCCGATGCGCGGAACGCGATCTCGTTGATTGGAAACCGCACTCTGAGCGGTGCCGAACTCGCAAGGGTGGACGTTGACGGCAGCGGAACGATCACCATCAGCGACATACGGGCGATTATCAATCTGATAGGGCATTGACGGACGCGATTTCAATCAGTCGGGTAATAACCGCACCACAATTGTGCGGACAGACAAAAAATCTAATCACATAGGGAGCAAATCAATGGAAACACCGACAAAAACGAACACGGGCAGACGATTTACGGCGTTGGCACTCGCGCTGCTGTTGGCGTTGACCCCGATTGTGTCACTTCCCGCGTCCGCGTCGGGCGGGTTCGCGGAGATTACCGTGGGCAGCGACAGCGCGGTCATCGGCACCGACGCGTCAGTGACGATACCCGTGACGCTCGCGGACGCGCCGATATGGAGCGGACTGTCGTTAGAGTTTATCTACGACGATACCGCGCTGGAACTCACGAATATTGTCGCGGGGTCAGAGTTGCCGAGCGGCAGCTATAACGCGCTTCAGCCGAGCATCTCAGTCGCCACGATATTCTACTTCGCGAATATCACGTTTAACGGCACGATACTGTGGCTGACATTTGACATTCTCGACACGGCATCGGCGGGCGACTATGGCATAGCGGTGCATCTGACCTATGATGCGGGTGACAACTTCTCCGCAGACGACGACGCGCCTATCCCCGTCCGCTTCACCGCAGGTACCATCACCCTCACGGGTACGCAGATTGACCACTTCGAGGCACATCGCGACAGCACCGAACACGCGTACCGTCTCGGCGGCACGTACGACGTCGCGGGGCTTGAGGTGAGAGCGTACTACACGGACAGCACATACGCCGTCGTACCAGCGACGGACTACACCCTCGACCACTACACGATACCGCTCGAATGGGGGGCGGGCAGCCACGACATCACGATAAGCGGCACCTTCGGCGGCGAGAGCATCGACAAGACCGTGAGCGTCTGGGTGATACTGGACGCCAACGTACCCGACCTCGTCGGCGGCGCGTACCAACTCTCCACGCCCGAGCAGGTGGTGTGGTTCGCGGGCGTACTCAACGGCGCGGGCAACTACCACTCCAACGCGCCCGACGCGATACTGCTGAACGACATAAACCTCGTCGGACAGATCGGCTCGGGCTACTTCGAGAGCATCGGCTACTACCGATCGGGCAACGGATCGAGCCAGTACAGCGGCGAGTTTGACGGCGACGGTCACGCCGTCACGGTCAGCGTGCCGTTCTTCAAAAGTTTGAGTCACGCCACGGTCAAAAACCTGACCGTAAAAGGCACCATCAGCGCAAACGGCGGCGTTGCCGAGAGCGCGGTCTACTCGACGATAACAAATTGCGTCAACGAGGCGACAATCGACGGCAACATCTACGCCTCGGGGTTCGGCGGCATAGCGGGTACATCGAGCAGTACGGTGTTCGACGGGTGCGTCAACAAAGGCGCGGTCACGGGCGGGTACGATGTCGGCGGCATCGTCGGCAACGCAAGCTCGTTCGGCACGATTAAAAACAGCGTGAACTACGGCACGATAACGGCGAAATTTACAGAGACCTACGGAGATCAGGGCGGTGTCGGCGGTATCGCGGGTTATTCGGGCGACACGATAAGGAACAGCTATAACCTCGGCACCGTCACGGGCAGCGTACTGAGTGTCGGCGGCATCGTCGGGTTTAACCGCAGCGGCAAGGTGATAAATTCCTACAACAGGGGTACCGTCACGAGCACAAGCACGCGGACGGACGTACTCCCCGCGGTCGGCGGCATCGTCGGCTCGGGCAGGATTTACGGCACGTCGATTGAGCTGTCGAACACGTACAACAGCGGCACCGTGCGTTTCGCGACCTCGGACAGCGAGCTTATCGGCGGCATAATCGGCAACATCTACGCGGACGACACCACGTACCCCGTAAACGGCTCGGAGATTTTCACAGACAACTACTATCTCGACACAGCGGCGGCGCGCGACGAGGCGGGTTCAGTCGCGAAAACAGCGGCGCAGATGACAGCGGCGAATTTCGTCGAACTGCTCGGCGCGGCGTACAAGCGCGGTGCGACGTTCCCGATTCTCGATTGGCAGGGCGACGAGACGCCAAAGACTATCGCCGAGATCGTCAAAGTCTCCGACCCGACGAGACTCTCGTACAACCACGGCGACACGTTCAGCACGGCGGGTCTCGTGATAAAAGCCGTGTTCAGCGATGAGAGCGAAGAGCTTATAACGGACTACACGGTCAGCAAGACTACCGCGTTGACGCTGCCCGACAACAACACGACCGTCACGGTCAGCGGCTCATATCTCGGCACGCCGTTCTCCTTTGACTTCACGATCACAATTGCGTATTTCACGGTAGCGTCACAATCGGGTCTGCTTTTCCCGATATTCAGTGAGGCGGTATTGGTGTCGGCGGCGACGGACACAATCACGCTGCACGGCGACTACACCTTGCCGTCAATGATAACGATAAACGGCGCAAAAAAGATCACACTCAAAGGCGATACAGGCACAGAGACGATCACGCGCGGCAAATTTGACGACTTCATGCTGAAAGTCAGCGGCGCGGGGTCAACCTTGACGTTGCAGGATATCACCATAGACGGCGGTCATCTGGGTACCGTGACTGCGCCGGACACGGCGACACGCGCGTCGTTTGCGATGATCAGCGTTGTCACCGATGCCGTACTGACGGTGGGCAGCGGCGCGGTGTTGGAAAACAACTATAACACGGCGGGCAGTCAAACCAATGCCGCAGGTGGAGCCGTATTCACAAACGGCTCAGGAACTATCGTCAAAATATCGGACGGCACAATTCGGAATAACTACTCGACGACAGGCGGCGCAATTTACATCTATAACGGCGGTACGCTGAACATCACCTCGGGTCTCATCACGGGCAACCGCGCGGGCGGCTCGGGCGGCGGTGCCATACAGGCATACAACGCCACGCTCAACCTCACGGGCGGCACAATCGCGGATAACACCCTCGCGGGCAGTGCCGTGGGTTCCGCGATACTGCAAGAGAACAACGGAGGAAAGCTCAACATCGGTGCCGACACCGACATTTCAGGCACAATTCAGCTCAAAACGGCAAACGCGGCGCACACATTCGTCATCGCGTCGACACTGACGAACCCGATAACCTACGCGGCACACGGTACGGGTTCCGAGGGCGCGATTGTCGCGGCGGCGGCGAGCGGCTACACGCTGACCACGGTCGACGCGTCAAAATTCGTCTGGGGCGGCACGGGTACGTGGTACTTCAAGCTCGACGGCGGGCAGATCAAGCTCACCGCGATACCGCAGACGGCACCGACCATCGTCGATATCGTGAAACTCGCCGACCCGACGAAACTCACGTACACCGAGAACGAGACGTTCAGCACGACAGGTCTCAGCATCGTCGCAAATTACAGCGACGGCACAGCGGTCAGCGTGACGAACTATGTGTTGAGCAACACGGGGGAATTCACGCCGAGCGATACGTCGGTCACGGTCAGCGGCACGTACGACGGCATACCGTACAACTACGTGTTCCCGATCACGGTATCGGCGCGCGCGCCGCTCACGGACGGGGTGTATCAGATATCGACACAGGCGGAACTCCTGTGGTTCGCGAACTACGTTAACGGCGGTCACTACGCCGCAAACGCCGTACTTTTGGACGACATCGACCTCGCGGGTACGGGCTTCGCGGGTATCGGCGGTGTCACCAACGCGACGGCGTACACGGGTACGTTCGACGGCGACGGATTCGCCGTGACACTCGCGCTGACGACAAGCGGGCAGACTTATACAGGCTTTTTCAGACTGCTCTACGGCGCGACGGTCAAAAACCTGACTATCAAGGGCAGCGTCACGGGTACCATGAGCTATACGGCGGGCATTGCAGCATACGCGGTTGCCGATACACTGATTGAAAACTGCGTAAACGAAGCGACAATAACAGGTACAGCGGGCAGTGCGGGCATCGTGGGCTACGCAGGTGCCGCAAACTATACAAACGTGCTTATCAAGAACTGCGAAAACAAAGGCACGATTAACGGAACCACGTACACTGCGGGGATTGTCGGCAACCTTAACGGCTCATCTGTCGTCGGCACAGTGAACAGAGGAACCGTCAACGCAACATCGTATGAGACAGGCGGTATCGCGGGCAGAGTCGAAGGTGTTTCGAGCATCATCAATTCCGCGAACATCGCCGATATCTCCACAACAGGCGGCATAAGCAGCGGCAACTCGCTCGGCGGCATAGCGGGATATCTGAGCGGCTCAGCGGAGATTATCATCGACGGTTGCTACAACACGGGTACAATCTCGGGTACCGTCGGAGTGGTCGGCGGCATCGTCGGATATCTCAACAACGCCGCACAAAAAATCACCAACTCTTATAATACCGGGACGGTCACGTGCGCGAGTACGGCTCCCGACGCGTACGTCGGCGGTATCGTGGGCAGATACTACCCCACAGCAGCGGCGGCACAGCCCACAATCGCGAATAATTTCAATACGGGCGCGGTGAGCTTTACCGTCTCGACAAGTCCGAATATCGGCGGTGTCGCGGCTAAGGCGTTCGCGGCGAATTTCGAGAACAACTACTACCTCGTCGGCACAGCCGCGTCGGACGCGGCGGGTTCAGGCACCGTCACAGCGGACTATCTCACCAAACTCGACCTCGTCACCGCACTCGGCGCGGCGTTCAAACAGGGGCTTGCGCACCCGATACTAACATGGCAACCCGACGAGCTGGCGGAGGTCGTCAGCGTCGCCAAAATCACCGACCCGACCAAGACGCTGTACCTCGCGGGTGAGACGTTTGACACGACAGGTCTCAGCATCGTCGCCACGTACGAAGACGAGACCACGGGCGACGTGACAGATTACACCATCAGCAAGACGACCGCGCTCGAATACGGCGACACGCAGATCACAGTCAGCGGCACATTCGGCGGCGTGCCGTACAGCTACGTCGTCGACATCACCGTCGTGGTTCTCGGCGACATCTCGGGCGACGGCACGGTCACGCAGGACGACACAATCGCGCTGCAAGCCCTGATTCTGCGCGGCAACCTGACACCCGAGGAGTTCGCGCGCGCCGACCTCAACCATGACGGCAAGGTGAACCTCGTCGATGTCGCGCTGCTCAAAAAATTGCTCAAAGAACTCGGTTTATAACGTCGCACAACGCTGATTTCCGATTGCGGTGCGGCAAAAAACGCCGCAATCGGGGAAATGCGCATAAACATACGGGAGCCACATTTCAATACTTTATTAAAGGAGCAACACATTGGAGACATCAACGAAAACGGGTACGCAAAGCAAGCGGCTGACAGCACTGGTGCTTGCGCTGTTATTGGCGTTGACCCCGATCCTCGCGCTCCCCGCGACGGCGGTAGCAACGGCGACAGCAACCACCCCATGGGACGGCACCTCGTACGACTACACATGGTACAACGGCGACGACACCGTGTTCCACCTCACGACGGCGGCGCAGTTCGCGGGCTTCGCCGCAATCGTGAACAACAAGCAGGAGGTAAGCGCGCTCGGCGCGGTCACGGGTATCAACACGGGTATCCCCGCCGACGATTTCAGCGGCAAGACCGTGTACCTCGACGTTGACGTCGACCTCGGCGCGGTCAACACCGAAGCTGGGTGGAGCGGCAACGCGTGGCCGATTATCGGCTATTATACATCGAGCGCGATTGGGACAGGCAGCTCAAACGGCACCGTGGGTCGCCCGTTCAAGGGTACCTTTGACGGTCAGTTCCACAAAATCAGCAACCTCTACGTGCCGTATGACGGCGCGAGCGACGACAACGCGCTGGGCAACTCGCACGGGCTGTTCGGCGACCTCGGCGCGACGGGTATCGTCAAGAATTTCGTCGTTACCTCGGGTTTCGTCAAGGGCGCGCGCTTTACGGCGGGCATCGTCGGGCGCAACTGGGGTACCGTGGACAGCGTAATCAACCACGCGGACGTTGTGGGCAACGGACGCGCTGGCGCGGGCGGTATCGTGGGCGCGAACTACGATAACGGACCCGACCCGTATGTGAAAAACGCCATCAACTACGGCTCGGTATACAACTCGAAGAACGCCACCGCGGGAACGCCCTCCGCGGGCGGTATCGTATCGACAAACGAGGGCTATATCCAAAACAGCCTTAACCTCGGCACTGTCACCACGGGCGGCATCACAAACTTCGGCGGCATTGCAACAGGAATTGTTACCGCCGCGCTCGTAACAAATTCGTACTACCTCGACACCGCGGCTGCAAGACCGGGCGGTGTGACGGCAAAGACCGCAGATGAGATCAAAGCGTGGTCGTTCGCGGCGGTACTCGGCGACGCGTTCGTCGCGGACTACGGCGGCAACAACGGCGGCTACCCGACGCTGCTCGGTTACGCCACAGCGCAAGGTTGGCCGACGGAAGCCCCGCAGCTCCACGGCGGCGAGACGATCACAGCGGGCGGCGACTACACCCTCGCGGCGGACGCGACGGGCATAATCACGATATCCACGACGGCAGCCGTCACGATTACGGGCAACGGTATCGGAACAGGCGTCGAAGCCGACGCGAACGTGAGTCTGTACATCAAGTACACGGTTGCGGGGGCGAACCTCACAATCAACAACGTGTATCTGCGCGGCAAGACCGATAACAGTATTCTGGACTTCATAGGCTTGGGCAACACGCTCACGATTGCAGGCACAAACCTCATTGAAAAGAACGGGCTTAGCGGCGGCGCGGCTACGGGCTTGATTCACGTGCCTGATACGGCTTCACTGCTCGTAAACGGCGACGGCACTCTGTACTTCTACAAGCAGGGCGCGGGCGCGGCTTTCGGCGGCGTCAGGGGAGAGGCAAACGGCGCGCTCACCTTCGACGGACCGACAATCTTCGGCAAAGGCACGCACCAAGGCGCGCTTATCGGAACGGGCGCGAACGCGTCGCTGCTCACGGCGGGCGATATTCGCTTTATTTCAGGTGAGTACACAATCACCAACATCGCGACGGGCGCGGCAATAGGCGGCGGCGGCGGAAACGGCGGCGCGGGCGGCGGCAACGTCTACATCGAGGGCGGACTGTTTAACATCAACACCGACTATTCAGGCGCGGCAATAGGCGGCGGCGGCTATTCGGGCGGCGACAACACGAGTTTGGGCGGAAACGTATTCATCTCAGGCGGTTCGATACGCACGTTCATTGACTTCAACGCGGTATTCAACAATGACGGAGATTATCCGAACAATCCGTCCGCCACGTGGGACGTTACCAACTACGGCATAAGCGACAACTCGATTTCCGCGAGGAAGCTGAACAACGAAACCGACAGAGAAAACGTGTATCAACTCGCGTTTGACACGTCGGAGGTAACGCCTGTTGACGGCAAATACACAGTGAAGTTCGACGACAGCGATACACCGTACTACGTCGGCGGAACGCATAACTACAAATACATAAACGAACACCTGACCAAGAGCCAGCAGTTGCCTGTCGACAACACCCTGTCCAACTGGACGGCAAACACCGACACCAACCTCTACCTCTACGCGACGGGCGAGAACCACAAGATCGTCGTCAATGACGAGACGTTCTACGCGATCTGGAACGGCGACACGCACTCGTTCGAGATCACGGACGTTGAACCCGAAGCACCCGTGACCATCGTGTCGATCGACCTTGTCGCCCTGCCGACGAAGCTCGCGTATGCGGTCGGCGGCACGTTCGACGCGGCGGGTATCAGCATCGTCGCGACGTACAGCGACGAGACCACAGCCGCCGTGACGGCATTTACGATCAGCAACGAGGACGAACTCACGACGGACGACACGCAGATCACGGTCAGCGGCACGTTCGGCGGCGAATCGTTCAGCTTCGACATCGAGATCACCGTCGTGATAGCGGGCGACATCTCGGGAGACGGTGAGATAGGGCAGGACGACACAATCGACCTGCAAGCCCTGATTCTGCGCGGCAATCTGACACCCGAGGAGTTCGCCCGCGCCGACCTCAACGGCGACGGCAAGGTGAACCTCGTCGATGTCGCCCTGCTGAAAAAACTGCTCAAAGATTTAGGCGCGTAACGGCGTAACAACGCCGCGAACGCGCGGCAAACGGTATAATCGAAAGATTTTACAACAAACCGCATTATAAATTTACAAAAGCATCTTGCGGATTCGACCGCGATGTGGTATTCTCGACACAGAGCGCGCCGAATCCGCAGCGAACCGCAACGCGCGATACCGGAGGGAGAAATCCCCAAAAAATATTATTCAAGGAGTTCATACAATGGCTACAAAAAGCAAAAACCACGCCAAACGACTGCTGGCGTTGGTGCTCGCACTGCTCATGGCACTCATGCCGACGCTCGCGACCACCGTGTACGCGGCGGGTGCCGCAACGGTCACGGTAGGCACCGTCTCGGCGGAAAATGTCGAGAACGATACCGTACAAGTCCCCGTGACGATCGCGAACAGCCCCGACCTCTTCGGGCTGTCATTCATCGTCGTCTACGACGACACCGCGCTCGAACTCACAGGCATCTCGTTCACGGGATCGGTATTGCCGTCAGACGGTGATTTTTCCGTTGACGTTGAAACCCCTTCGGCGGCAGGAAACGTGATGTGGACGATGAGTTTTGATTCTGAGGACGCTACGGTGCCTGACGGTCTGCTCTTCACGTTGACGTTCAAGATTTTAGGCGCGGCAGACGACGACGATTACGCCGTTTCCGTGGAGCTTACCGACGGCGACGAAGACAGTTTCTTGGAATACCTCGGGGATTTTGACGTTGATACCGCCGACGTGAACTTCGTAGCGGGTCAGGTCACGCTCACGGAGCCTGTCGCGAAAGATTACACCGTGAGCCTTGAAGTCAACAAAGACAAGGCGAACGTGGGCGACGAGATCACGGTCAACGTAATCATCACGAGCGATGAGACAACGTACACCAACACGGACGTCTACGTCCTGTACGACGAGGACGAACTCGAATATGTCGCGGACAGTGCGGCATGGCTCGGCGCGAGCAGCTCGGGCTTGGCACAGTCGGTCACGGCTATCTCGGGTCTTGTGTACCTGTTCCGCATCGGCGACCCCGTCGCCACGGGTACTGTCGCCACATTTAAGCTGAAAGTCAAAACGACGGCGGTCACAGAGACGACAGAGATCAGCTTGGGCGTTTCCACCCTCGTGAACAACGAAGCGGAGGACACAGAACTCGGCGATCCCGCCGAGGTCGAAATCTACAACCTCAAAGTGACGTTCAGCAGCGGCACAGGCGTGACGTCGTTCACCGATGTCACGGCGTACGTCAGATACGACGCTGCGGGTCTGTACACCACCAACGCGTACTCAACGCAGTACACCGCGCCCCCGACCGTGACAGCCGCGACAGGGTACCGTCTCGCCGACCCGTACGTGTGGACAGGCTCGTCGGAGGGCAACAAGACGTTCGCCGCGATTCAGGCGTTCGCGTTTGAAGCGGATGAGACCTACACCGCGAACGCCATCGAGACGCACACCGTCACCTTCTACGCGCAGAACGGCGACGTTGTCGACACGCTCACGATCGACGACGGCGCGCTGATCACAGACGTTCCGACAGCACCGACCGTCGCCAACTCGTCATTCGAGGGCTGGTTTGCGGTGACGGCATCGACCGCGACGTACGTCGAAGGAACGGACACACTGCTCAGCGATACGGCTCTCGAAGCCGTGACGGTCGACGGCGACTTGGCGTACAAGGCGTACTACATAAGAACAGCCCTCATCATCACGCTGCCCGACGAGGTGGACGATACCACCATCTCAGGCGCGACCGCCACAGCTACCGCAAACGAGTACACGGCGAGCGAGAGCGGCGACGTGACGTTTGAACTCAACACCGAGGTCGGCGACGACCTGTTCGACATCGAAGTGACCTACACGGTCGGCGACGGCGACCCCGAGGTCATAACCCCTGTCAGCGGCGTGTACAAGATCCCCAACGCCGACATCACGGACGACGTGGTCGTCACGGTCACAAAGACGGTCAAGGGCGAGATAGAGATCATTCGCAACGCGCAATACAGAGGTGCGGGCGACGGTTACATGGTCATCGTACTCCACGTTGACGGCAGCACAGTGAAACTCGACACCGTGACGTTCTCGTATCAGACAAGTCTGCTCTACTGGTCGTCCGAGTACGAGGGCTATGCGTACATCGTCCCCGACACGATAGCGGACGACGCGGCGGCAAAGGCGTACGTACTCTCGCAGATCAACGCCGTAGTCGAGACCACGCAGAATGAGGACATCAACTACGACGGCAACGTCAACGGCAGCACAGCGGCACCCAAAGTGAACTCGACAGACGCGCAGGTCGTCTACGACCTCTACGCGACGACAAAGTACAGCAGCTTCGCAGCACTGCCCGTAAAGCAGCGTCTCGAAGCGGACGTCAACGGCAACAAGAACATCAGCACCGCGGACGTAAACACGGTATACGCGATCATAGTGGCGGGATTATAGGCGAAAGAGCATAATATCTGCACACTGAGGCGGTCTCCCCCGCGTCGCAAAGACGTGAGGGAGACCGCAACAGCGATTTTTTCAGGCAAGGAGACACAATCATGAAAACGAAAAAAACGCTCGCGATAATTCTCGCGCTCGTGCTGCTGTTTGCGACAGTTGTACCCATAGCGCGCGCGGCGACAGAATATGACCACTCTCAGGAGTACCAATTCATCTTAAAAGCTGAAAAATCAGGCGGTTCACCCGAGAGCGCGGTGACAATCAACGTCGGCGAGACGATAGAGGTCTATTTCACGCTCACGCGCACGGGCGCGAGCGGCACGTACTCGCTCAGTGCCATGCAGGACGAGATCGAGTTCGACGCAACCAAATTTCAGCTCGTGGGTACGCCCACGATGACGGCGGGGACAACGGCGCAGGGCTTCCACTACAACATTCGCACAGAGGCCGCGCTCGGCGATAAAAACCGCGTGATCATGGACTACTCGGCTATCGGCGACTTCACGGTTCCCGCGACGCTCGCCGTCGGTCATTTCACGCTTCAAGCGATAGCGACGGGCAGCACGACGATAACGAACGAGTGGCCCGAGGTGTCCCGACAGGACGGCACAAAGTCCTTGATATTCGACACGGTCACGCAGTCCGTAAACGTCGTCATCACGAGCGGCGCGGCGACGGAGCACAACATCACGGTGACGAATCCGACGGGCGGCACGATAACCCCGAAAGTCGGCGGCTCAGCGACGGTCAAGGCGGCGGCGGGAACGCGCGTCGACCTCTCGATTGCCGCCGCAGGGCGCGAGGTCATAGCGTGGACGGTGACGAGCGAGGGTTCGCCGCTGCCTGTCGCGAACTCGACCTTGGCGACAGGCGCGTACTTCACGATGCCGTCGGGTGCCGTCACGGTCACGGCGACACTGGGCTATGCGATCACGATAACGAACCCGACGGGCGGCACGATCACGACCTCACCGTCCGCAAAAGCGGCGGCGGGAGGGCGCATCGACCTCTCAATCACGGCGGCGGGCTACACGTTCAACAACTGGACGGTGACGCGCACGAGCGGCGGCGCGGCGGTGACAGTCACGAACGCGACGTCGGACACGGGCGCGTACTTCACCATGCCCGAGGGCAACGTCACGGTGACGGCATCGCTCACCGCCGCGCCGACGGAGTACACGATCACGATAACGAACCCGACGGGCGGCACGATCACGACCACCCCGTCCGCTACGGCGACGGCGGGAACGCGCGTCAATCTCAACATCACAGCGTCGGACTACACGTTCAACCGCTGGACGGTGACGCGCACGAGCGGCGGCGCGGCGGTGACGGTCACGAACGCGACATCGGACACGGGCGCGTACTTCACCATGCCCGCGGCGAACGTCACGGTGACGGCGAGTATCACGGCGGGGTCGAAAATCACGGTCGCGAACCCGAAGGGCGGCACGATCACCTCGCCGATAACAGGCACCAACGTCGCGTCGGGGACGCGCGTTGACCTCGCTATCACCCTTGATTCGGGCTACACGCTCGACAGTTGGGTAGTCACGAGCGGCGGCAGCACCGTCACCGTCGTGAACGCGGATTCGGCGACGGGCGCGTACTTCACAATGCCTTCGGGTCCCGTCACCATCACGGCGACGGTCACGCGCACGGGCGCACCTGCCAATGAGGGTATTATCGGCGAGCCCGAGGCGTTGATTGACAGCCTGTTGTCGCACAGACAGCGGTTCACCGACGTGCCGACGACGTACTGGGCGTATCCGTACATCGAGGATCTCGCGCAGTTCGGTCTCGTGACGGGCAAGACGACGACGAAATACTACCCCGACGACGTGCTGACGCGCGCCGAGTGCGTCGCGATCATAGCGCGCATGAGCGGCGAGTACATACCGTCGACGTACCGCGGACCGTTCACCGACGTGCCGAATTCGCAGTACTACGCGGGCGCGGTGCAGTGGGGTGTGGACACGGGCGTGGTGCTCGGCACCTCGCCGACGACGTTCTCGCCGAATCAGCTCATCAAGCGGCAGGAACTCGCGGCAATGATCGTGCGCTACGTCGAGTACAAGGGGCGGACGTTCGGTGTCGTCAACTCTGAGGTCACGTTCACGGACAGCGCGGGCATCAGCACCTACGCGCGCCCGTTCGTCAAGATACTGCAACTCGCGAACTTCATCAACGGCTACCCCGACGGCTCATATCACCCCGCAGGCAGCACCACGCGCGCCGAGGCGGGTAAGATTCTCGCCCTGATCTTCTACGCGATGAACAAATAAGGCGGTTTATGAAAACGAGGGTTGCGGTTTTACCGCAACCCTCGTTTTGTTGCGTGGATTGCTGTTGTGGCGCGCGTTTGGACGGGGGACAAACCCCCGCCGACTGCGGTCGGCACCCCCTTTCCGAAAGGGGGCAGGGTTGGACGTTGGTTGCGTTTGATTCGCGTCGCGGTTGCGCGCGTAGGGACGGACGACCCTGTCCGCCCTTGTATGGTTATGCAGAAACCCATACAGGACGGACGCGGTGCGTGTTTGATTCGCGTTGCGGTTTCGCGCGTAGGGGTCGATGTCCTCATCGACCCTTTCGTAATTACGGACGCACATTGGGTGAGGGGCGATGAGGACATCGCCCCCTACGAGGACGGAGAACGCGCAATATCAAGGGGATTCTTCGCAGGCTCAGAATGACAGATATGGGCAAGTCGCGCGCATGAGATTCTTCGCTTCGCTCTGAATGACAACGTGGCGATATGGTGCCGTGCGCAACGCGACGGTTCCCGCATTTACTTTTGTCCGCGTTCTAACCCCCGTCATTGCGAGCGCACGAAGCAATCCAGTCCCCGAATCCACAAAGTTATCCACACGAAGTACCGCCCCGCAGGGGCGGTACCGTCCAAGCCCTCGTGAACACGCACCGAGACGAGCCGAGCCGCGCGGGGGAAACCCTGACCGACCGACGAGGCGGATAGCCCTATCGTCTCACGGAAGATAGGGCGTGTGAGGAGGGAGGGCAGGGCTTCACCCGCGCGGCTCGGCGGCGAGCGGCGCGGAACACA
>JAISJJ010000032.1 GCA_031261585.1 Oscillospiraceae bacterium | reverse complement strand
CCCCTCGCATAACCCACAACAAAAAGACGAGGGCTGCGGCAAAAACCGTAACCCTCGTCTTCCAATTGTTAATTGTTAATTGTTAACTGTTAACTGCCATCGTCGGCGTGTAATACGTTACATTGTTATAGAACGACGCGTTTGCCAGACCCACGTACGGTATCAGCATGATGCTCAGTACGCTGAGTCCCCGCGCGAAGTAGACGATGATGCCCGCGAGGAGCAGCCAACCGATGAACGACAGTTGCAGCACGAACCAGTCCATCTTGTGGTCGCGCATGACCTCTTTCGACTCGCGAATACATTCGAGCGCGCCGTATTCGGGGTGCTCAAACTGCACGTAGATCGCCTGCGAATAGCGGATCGAGGCGATGATCCCAGGTATCACGAACAGCAGACTCCACAGGGCGGTGAAGAACGACGTGACGATCATCAGCCACAGAATCTTCGTGAAGCGGCGCAGGCAGTCGAACACGCCCGACCACTTCGGTGTCTCGCCGCGCGACATGCGCAGCCAGTACCACGCGGCACCCGTCGTCAACACGCCGATCACGAGGTTGATGAGCTTACTGACCAAGGATCCGAGCGGACGCCAAAGCGCGATAAACGTGTCGTACATGTGGCGGTAAAACGCGTTGAGATCGGGCATCGCCTGCGTATTCATCATGTTGTCGAAAATCTCTTGATACCACGCTGTCAGGGCTTTTTGGATATCCGCCATACCCGTTGCGCGCAACTGAAATTGCGCGACGGCGAACGATATCAGCAGGAAGATGAGACCGACGACATACGGCGTGTACCTGTTCTGCCGCATGATGTTTCGCGCGAAAATCTTATGCTCTTTTGATGACATTTTCGGCTTTACCTCTCTCGTATATGTTTGTTATTTGCGCCCCGTCCTCCCGTGCAAAAACGGCGATATGTATCGGTACAGAATGAACGTGAGCACAGCGGTCAGCGCGCCTTTCGCGAGGTTCGCGGGGATTATCGCGGGAACCAGCAGACCCGCGACGACACTGCGCGGCATACCGTTGAAATACGTGGTGATGAACAGGTTCGCGGGGATCATGATTGCGGTCATCGCGATTATCCCGCCGATCATGCCGATCAGCGCGCCGATACGCGTCTTTTTGAAGTGGTAGATGATGCCCGCGACGGCGGCGTAACTGCCCATCGCGAGGACGTGCATGATCGCGCCGTAAATGCCCGATTCCGCGCCGCCGATCACGAAGTTCAGCGCGACGGTCAGCGCGGCGATAACCACGCCGACGGGCGTTCCGAACGCGAACGTCGAGATCAGAATCGGCAGGTCGGAGAACTCGTACTTGATGTAGGCGACGCCGGGCAGCAAGGGAAACGTCGGGATAAACGAGAATGCGACGGAGATGGCGAGCATCATCGCCATGACGGTGAGTTTGCGCGTGTTCAGGTTGCTTTTTTGCATAAAGATATGCCTCCTTCTTTCATCCGGACTGTACCGTCGGCATCGGAATCACACCGATTCAGCGCGTTTTCCGCGCGCGCGGGCTTGTGCGCGCAATGTAAAATGCGCGCAATCACCGCCGGTGGGGAATCTCACCCACCCCTGAAGATAATTACCGCACCATGATATCACACGGTGCGGCAGTTGTCAATGTCGAATTGCGGCGGCGGCGCAGGTAGCGTTGCGCTGATTAATAGGGTTGTGTGTAGGGGCGGGGTTTACCCGCCCCTATACGTGTTTACCCGCCCTTTACAACACCTGCAACCCGCTGTCATTCTGAGCGTAGCGAAGAATCCCCAGACTAATGCGCACTGTCAGGGGGATTCTTCGCTTCGCTCAGAATGACAGGTTGCACGCAAAGGGCGGGTGAACACGCCCCTACGACCGCTATTGAGGTGTCGAAAATGTTCAACGCAAATCGTCCGCCCCGCGTCACACCCTCACTATCACCGTTGCGAACGTCTCGTCGCTCGGTGCGTCGCCGTGGGTTGCGGCGAACAGAATGGTTGCGTCCGCTGAAACCGCCGAGAGTACGACGGCGGCGGCGGAGTCCAACTCGTCGAACGGGAAGTCCTCAGCCACGGCGAACTGTATCGCGGCGGCTGTCGCACCGCTGATGTCGGTCTCGGCGCGCAACTTGTCCACGGCGATCCGCGCCGCGTCAACGCCGCTCGCCGCGTGTCCGACCGCCGCGACAACGCTGCCCGATTCGCCGAACAGGGCGCGTAAATCCTGCGTGTCGAGGTTGATGATGTCGCTCGGTTGCAGCAGCGCGTTGATGCCGCCGACGATGAGCCGCAACTCCTGCGCGTCGCCGCTGTAATCGGCGTCGGTGTACGTGATTTTCATCGCGAACCCTCCTGTGTTCAAAATATGGCATATTATACCACACATGCGGCAAGTTGTCAAGCAGGCGGTGCGGGGGGCGGATACACGGCGCGTAAAGACATGTTGGCACCGCAATTGCGGATTCGCGTTGATGTAGGGGCGGGTCTTGACCCGCCCTTGTGTGCAACCTGTCGTTCTGAGCGAAGCGAAGAATCCCTCTGACAGTGCGCATTAGTTGGGGGATTCTTCGCTTCGCTCAGAATGACAGAAAATTTTCGTAGGGGCGGGTGGACCCCGCCCCTACGAAAGGTTCGCGGTCAAACAAATTAACAACGTATTTGCCACGTCCCTCGTTTCGTTTTGTCTTGACATATCGCGCGTGTTGGTATATCATTAATGCACGAAAAATTACGGAGGAACACACATAATGGCTACAATATTCATCGTATCGGCGGCGCGCACGGCTATCGGGTCGTTCGGCGGCTCATTGAAGGACACGCCCGCGCCCGACCTCGGCGCGATCGTCGCGAAAGAGGTTCTGCGCCGCGCGAATCTCGCACCAGAAGCGGTCGACGAGGTGATCTTCGGCGCGGCACTGACGGCGGGGCTGGGGCAGAACGTCGCGCGGCAGGTCGCGATAAAGGCGGGATTGCCGTTCGAGGTACCCGCGTACACGCTCGGCATGGTCTGCGGTTCGGGTCTGAAAGCGGTCATCGAGGGCGCGCGCGCAATCGCCGCGGACGACGCGGAGATCGTACTCGCGGGCGGCACGGAGAACATGTCCGCCGCGCCGTACTCGGTGCCGACGGCGCGTTTTGGTGCGCGCATGAACAACGTCTCGCTCGTGGACACGATGATCTCGGACGGGCTGACCGACGCGTTCAACGGCTACCACATGGGCATCACGGCGGAGAATATCTGTGACAAGTGGAACATCACGCGCGAGGAGCTTGACGCGTTCGCGCTCAGCTCACAGCAGAAGTACGCGGCGGCGAAAGCGGCGGACAAATTCGCCGACGAGATCGTTCCCGTCCCCGTCAAGGTCAAGCGCGACACCGTGGATTTCGCGACCGACGAGTTCCCGCGCGAGACCTCGGCGGAAGCTCTCGCGAAGCTGAAACCCGCGTTCAAGTCCGACGGGCGCGTCACGGCGGGCAACGCGTCGGGCATCAACGACGGCGCGGCGGCGATACTGCTCGCGTCGGGCGCGGCTGTCGCGAAGTACAACCTGAAACCCATCGCGAAGCTCGTGAGCTGGGGTCAGGGCGGCGTCGACCCCGCGATAATGGGCGTAGGTCCCGTACCCGCGACGCGCGACGCGCTGAAAAAAGCGAAGCTCGACATCTCGGCAATCGACCTCATCGAGGCGAATGAAGCCTTTGCGGCGCAGTCACTCGCGGTCGCGCGCGAACTCGGCTTTGACATGGCGAAGGTGAACGTCAACGGCGGCGCGCTCGCCCTCGGACACCCTGTCGGCGCGTCGGGCGCGCGCATACTCGTCACGCTGCTGCACGAGATGCAGAAGCGCAAGTCGGGTCTCGGTCTCGCAACGCTGTGCATAGGCGGCGGCATGGGCGTAGCGGCGATTGTGGAACTGGTATAAGAGGTCTGATAGACGCATAAAAGTGAAACACCCCTGCCGACTATGGTCGGCGGGGGTGGTTTTGTGTTGTGGTGTCGAAGAATCCCTCGGGAACGCACGACGTTTGTGTAGAGACGGACGACCCTGTCCGTCCTGTATGGGGTTGCGCATAATCAAACAAGGACGGACAGGGTCGTCCGTCCCTACGCACGCCCCCGCAACCCTCGTCCCAATCGTCAACCGCCCCTATTCGCCCAATCTTGCCAGTTTCTCGCGCACCTCGCTTATTGTCGTCCACAACTGTTCGAGTTGCACAACCTTGGCGCGCAACTCCACGTTTTCGCGCCGAATCGGTTCGTACTGCGTCAGCACCGCCGTGAGTTGCACCTGCGTCGCCGCGAGCAGCGACTTCATGCGTTCGAGTTCATCGTCCGCGCTCAGTTCCGACACGATTTCAGGCTCGATTTTCGGCTCAATCACGGGTATCAGCACGGGAATCGGCGCGGGTTCGGGCGCGACGGGAGACACGGGTACGTACTCAGGCTCTTCCGCAATCTCAGGCGCGATGGTCGGACCCGCGATCACCGTCTCTGTCGCCGCGATCGTACCGCGCGCCGCATCAAGCTCCGCCGTGAGCCGCGAAATCTCCGACTGCGCCGCCGCAAGGTCGGATTGCGCCTGTGAGACCTGCGCGCGCGCCGCCGTAAGCTCGCGTTTCGCGGCTTCAAGCTCACGCGCGGCGGTCTCGTCACGCGCGCCGCCCGATTGCGCGGGTTGCGCACCCGACAACTGCGCACGGAGTGCGTTGCGCTCGGTGAGAATACCGCGCACGTACTCGATCACGTCCTGCCTGTCGAATCCGCCGACAATAGTGCGGCGAAACAGTTTTACCGGTCTGTCCTCCATGATTTTACCCCTTACTACCCTAATTGATATTCTGATGTCATCGTCCTGAATTGTCAATTGTCAATTGTCAATTGTCAATGCGAATCACGAGTTGAAAATTGCGTGTCTCGCGTCCTCGTAGGGGGCGATGTCCACATCGCCCCTGCTTTCTCGCTGAGCGCAACTCTGTCATTCAGAGCGAAGCGAAGAATCTCACGCGCACGACTTGCCCTTACCTGTCATTCTGAGCGAAGCGAAGAATCCCCTTGATTACCGATTCAGCTTGCGGTTTCACCGCAGGCAATGCTCTGCTTTTCGATAGCTTGTCCGCGCTCGCCGCGCGGCGTTACTTTCGCTCCGCCGAAAGTAACCAAAGGGCGGCAGGGGCTTGCGAGCCCCTTGACCCCGAGACACCGCGCCCTTCTCGCTTCCGTGAGACGCGAGAACGGCAGCGGCGGCGGGGGTGGGCAGTCCCGCGGCTTCCTTTAACCGAGGACGGCAGATTCAGTGGAGTTACACGTTAGTATTTCCAAAACCGACAGTTATTGCACAGCGGCAACTGCGTCACGTCACATTAACAGACACTGCGGCTCGTTTCGCTGCCGCACATTGGCGCGTGTCAGGGTCTTGGTTCCCGCGCACGTGTCTTGGTTTGTGTAGGGGCGACCCTGCGTGGTCGCCCTGTTGTGGTGAGAACGACGGCGGGCGATTGATAATCGCCCCTACATGCGCCCCGCAACTCCCGTCCATATCTGTTAACTGTTATCTGCCATGTGGTCTGCCTACGTCTTTAACTCGTGATTCGCATTGTCAATTGTCAATTGCCGCCGTCCCGTCACCCGCGCAGGTCGGGTATGCCGCGCGGTCCCATGTGTAGCCCGCGTCCGCCATTGCGGTGTCGGCGCGCAGGAACCACGCGTTTTCGTCGTCCTCGTCGCACATCGCGGCGTCGATGTGGTACGACGCGCCCGCGACCGTGACGATGTTCCACGCGTAACGCCGCCCGTCGCGCTCACCGCGTACGACGACGCACGCGAGCTGCAACTCGTCGCACAACGCCTTGTACGCCATGGCGTAGCCCTCCGCGTTCGCACTGCCGCCTTGAAGCGCGCCGTACGCCGTTGCCTCGAAATTCTGCCGCGAGTAGTCGGGGAGCGCGCCGTGAGCGTCGTTGTACGTCGCGATCTCGCCGAGTTTTTGCGTCAGCGAGCGGTGAATCGCGAGGTCGTTCGCGCCCGAAGCCTGCCGCGCGAGTTCACGCGCCGCCGATAACATCAGGTCGAGGTTCGCGGACAGCACCGCCTCCGTGTGGTCATAGCTGAAATTCAGCTCGAAGATGCGCGTACCCGCGTCGGAACCCGATTCGGGGTACACCGTGACCGCCGTTATCGGCAGCATCACGACGCGCAGGGGGTTTGCGTAATAGATCGACTCGATCTCCGCGAGTATACTGTCCGCCGTCACGCTCGGCAGAGACGTGAGAATCGCCGCCTCGCCGCGCCTGTCCGACAGCATCTCCGTGAGCTGTGAGCGCAGATACCGCGTCGTGGACGCTGAGACAATCGCGTCGACCTGCGACGGCGCGCGGCGGTACGTGATCTCCACATCGAGCTTGCAGTACGTCACGATCTGCGTGACACTCGCCGTAATATCGGCGACGGAGTACGCGCCGAGCGCGTCGGTGCGCGTTATCGCGTCGCGCACGCGGTCGATCTCGCGGTGCAGCGTGTCGGCTAAATCAAGCTCCGTACCCTCGTACTCGAACACATGCACCTCGCCGCGCGACTGCCGCTCCGCGACCATGCCGTACACGACGGCGTACAGCTCGTCATAGCTCGCGGCGGGTACCGCGTCGAGCGCGGGTGTCGGCGTGGACTGCGGCACGTGCGGCTCAACGACCGTGCGCTGTCCGTCGAGTATGCTCGCGCACGCCGTGAGCGACAGCAGACAGGCGAGTAAAACCGCCGCCGCGAGTGTGCGTCTCAATCGTCAATCTTGCCCGCGAGGAACTCGGCTATCGGCACCGTGCGTATGCCGCCGCGATTGCCCACCGCGTTGTGATCCGTCGTCAAAATGAACTTCGGGTAGCTGTCACGTATCGCGGAAAGCCTTGAAAAATCGGCGTTGTCAGCCTCGCCGCGCAGTTCGCGCCCGAGTTGGATATATATGCGGGACTGACCGCGAATCGCGACGAAGTCGATCTCGCGCCGCCCGAGTTTGCCCATGTACACGTCCCACCCGCGCCGTTTCAGTTCGAGGTACACGGCGTTTTCCAATCCCGACGCGACGGTGCCGGGCTTGAAGCCGAGCAGCGCGTACCGCATCGCGGGATCGGCGAGGTAGAACTTCTCCTGCGTTTTGAGTGGCTCGTCCGCGACGAGGTCGTAGCGGCGGCACCGCGAGATTATGTAGCATTTTTCGAGGTTTTCGAGGTAGGAGTACACGGTTTCGATGTTGATCTCGCGCTTTTCGCCGCGCAGACTGTCGGACATGTGCTTCGCCGAGAAGTTGCGCCCGACGTTCTCAAACACGAACCGCAGCACGCGCTCCAACTGGTCGGCGCGCCGCAACTGCGTGAGCGCGACGAAATCCGTCCACAGCGCGGCGTTCAGCACGTCGCGAATGTACGCGTACGCCTCGCTCTGCGTGTGCGGGTGCGCGTGGAGCGCGGGAAAGCCGCCGATCATCAAAAACCGCGCCAGCTCGCGCGACAGATCCTCCGCCTCGCCCGTCGAATCGCGGAACGACAGGAACTCCGAGAACGACAGCGGCAGAATCTCGATAATTTCGTACCGCCCGTCGAGCACCGCGAGTACGTTCACGTCGGTGATCTGCGCGTTCGACCCCGCGACGTACAACTCCGCGTCCACGTCGTGCAGCAGGTGCAGCGCGGCTTTTTCCCACCCGTGAACGCGCTGAATCTCGTCGAGAAACACGAAAATCCGCTCGTCAGGCACGGCGCGCGCGGCGACCGCGTCATACAACGCCTGATAGTCGTCAATCGCGGCGTTCTCCATGCCGTCAAACGACAGATAGACGATGTTCTTTTTAGCCACGCCGCGCGCCGCAATGTCGTCCTGCAACATCTGGAACACGGACGTTTTGCCCGCGCGCTTCATGCCCGTGAGTATCTTTACGGTAGATTCGCCCGATTTCGCCTGTACGCGCTCGGCATAGTCTCTTCGTTTCAACATATAACTCCAATATTCTGAGAATGTATCCGATTATAGCACACAACAACGACAAAAACAACACCTATTTTGTCAGTTAACAAGTAACAACTAACAATTAACAAATTGCGTGTTTGGACGATGGGACGGGGGACGGGGGCAAACCCCCGCCGTCTGCGGACGGCACCCCCTTTCCGAAAGGGGGCAGGGGTTGGACGTGGGTTACGTGGACTCCCTCCGCTTGCGGGGTTTGGACGATGGGACGGGGGACGGGGGACAAACACCGCCGCTTGCGAGCGGCACCCCCTTTCCGAAAGGGGGCAGAGTTGGACGGGGGTTACGTGACCTCCCACCGCCGCCATTCGGCGGCACCTCCCTCTATGAGGGAGGCTTGGACGGCGCGTTCCAAAAAAGCCTCCCTCTCAGAGGGAGGTGCCGTCCGCAGACGGCGGAAGGAGAACCCCGTCCCTCGTCCAAACGTCCCCGCGCAACCCCCGTCCAACCTTGCCCCCTTTCGGAAAGGGGGTGCCGCTCGCAAGCGGCGGGGGTTTGCCCCCGTCCCCCGTTCTAACCTCTAACCTCCAACCTCTAACCTCTCAAAAAAACAAGGGTCGCGGCAAAACCGCAACCCCCGTCCTGATTGTCAACTGTCAACTATCAATTGTCAACTACTTTATGTCTACCACCGCGCCTGCGGCTTCGAGTTTGCTCTTGATCTCGGTGGCGTCCTCTTTCTTGACCGCCTCCTTGATCTTCGCGGGAACGGCTTCGACGAGAGCCTTCGCCTCGGCGAGACCGAGACCCGTGATGCCGCGCACTTCCTTGATGACCTTGATCTTTTCCGCGCCGAAGCTGGTCATGATCACGTCGAACTCGGTCTGTTCCTCGGCCTCAGCCGCGGGACCTGCCGCCGCGCCCGCCGCGGGTGCCGCGAGTGCCGCCGCCGATACGCCGAACACCTCTTCGAGTTCGTGCACGAGGTCGGACAGTTCGATAATGGTGAGAGCCTTGATCTCTTCAATCAAAGCGGTGAGTTTTTCGCTTGCCATGTTGAATAACCTCCAAAATTAATTTTTAATGTGTAGTTTTAGATTCGCGGATTACTCCGCTGCGGGTGCTTCCTCAGCGGGGGTTTCCGCCGCGACCTCGGGAGCCGCTTCCTCTGCGGGTGCTTCAACCGCTTCTGCGGCAGCCGTTTCCTCTGCGGGAGCCGCTTCCGCGACGACCTCCGCCGTGTCCTGATTGTCAATTGACCCGCCGCCCTGTTTTTCGGCGATTAGCTTGACCACGACGGCGAGCTGTGTGATCGGAGCGAGCAGCGTACCGAGCAGTTGCGCCTGCAACGTCTTGATCGGCGGGATCGACGCGAGAGCCTCAACCTCGGCGACCGAGATGACGCGTCCGTCGTAGAATCCGCCCTTGATCGTGAAACGATCGCCGAGCTTCTGCGCGAACTCCTTGACGATCTTCGCGGGCGCGACGACATCGGTCGGATGCACCGCGAGCGACGTTGTGCCGTTCAGAATCGGGTCGAGCGCGTCGAGTCCGCGATTCTTCGCCGCGAAACGGAGCAGCGTGTTCTTCACGACCGTGTAGTCGACCTCGACGCCGCGCATCTTCGCGCGCATCTCCGTGTCCTCCGCGACCGTGATCCCCGAGTAGTCCACGAGGACGCCTGCGGCGGAGCCGAGCTTCGCGGTCAGCGTATCGACGACGGCCTGCTTTTCGGATAAAACCTGTGCGTTTGGCATGTTCTTTTCACCACCTTTTATAACAAAAAATCTCTCGCGCAACGACGAGAGAACAGTCCGACATAATGAAATGTGGTTTGTCCTCGGCGGGATTTACGCGGCACTGCCGCACCCGCTGTCTTTGAACGCTCGGCTATTATACGCCGCGCGCAGGCGTTTGTCAAGCAAAATTTTGAGAAGTCGCGGTATTTTGTGTTTGCGATGAGAACTGTCGCGGTTTCGCCGTAGGGGATGCCGCAACGCAAATCGAAACCCGCGCACAATTCGGTAAATAGTGGTTGCAAAATTTGCCGAATTATGTTATAGTTTTCTCGGTGCTACCATAACGGTAGGCGGTCTATGCCCCACTTAGCTGAGTTCAACATCAGCAAGAGGGTTCTTAGCCCTCTGGAAAGGAGGGCTGCGATATGGATAAGTATTTCAACTGGGCAATCCAGCTTGTAACACTAATCATACGCGTTGTCGAGCTTCTGTTGAAAAACAGAAAACAAGACAAAAAGAAATAGCCGCCCTTCGTCCAAAAGCTCGGCTATTTCATCGCACCAGCTGAGTGAGGGCTGACCGTCTATCGGTAGCACCTCTCTGTGGTCTGATTATACAACACTTTCAGCCGTTTGTCAACAAGCAATATGATAAATCATTTATTTTCCGTAGGGGATTGCTGCGGTTTTGCCGTAGGGGACGCCGCCCTCGGCGTCTCGTCCCGAACAATGCACGCGCCCGAAAAACGGGACGCCGAGGGCGGCGTCCCCTACGACTATGCCGCAACGCAAATCAAAACCCATAACAACAACCAAACCCCTCGCAACGTCCCAACCCTCGACTGCCGCTCATATTTTAATAAAACATCTAAAAAAAAGCATTGAAAAAATGCTGAATATCGGTTATAATGCACAATGAGAAGATTATAAGCGGCGGGAGTACACACAAGATGGGCAAAATCATCGCGACAGCGTCGGGTAAGGGCGGCACGGGCAAGACGACCACGGTCGCCGCCGTCGCGGCGTGTCTCGCGTCACTCGAATGTCGCACACTCGCGATCGACTGCGACGCGGGGTTGCGCAATCTCGACCTCGCGCTCGGGATGCAGGATTTCGCGGTGTCCGACCTCGGCGACGTGCTGTCGGGGCGCATGACGCTCGACGAGGCCGTGAGCGAACACCCGAAGGTGCGCGGTCTGTACTTCATCGCCGCGCCCGCGTACCGTATGCCCGAGGAGCTCGCGCCTGACGCGATGGACGAGCTTGTGCGCGCCGCCGCCGAATCGTTCGATTTCGTCCTGCTCGACGCACCCGCGGGTATCGGCTCGGGGTTCACGCTTGCCACACGCGCCGCCGACACCGTACTCATCGTCACAACGCCCGAACTGCCGAGTTGCCGAGACGCGGCGCGCGCCGCCGAGGTGCTGAGCGGCGGCGGCAACCGCGAGATACGTCTCGTGGTCAACCGCGTACCGCCGCGCCGACGACGCGACGTGGAACCGCTGATCGACGAGGTCGGGTTGCAACTGATCGGCGTCGTGCGCGAGGATCCGCACATACTGCGCTCCGTCGCCACGGGAGAACCGCTCGTCCTGCGCGCCACAGACGGCGCGGCGAGAGATTTCTTGGATATCGCAAGACGGTTAAGGGGAGACGAGATACCGATATAGTCAATTAACAATGAACAATTGACAATTGACAATTGGGGACGCGTTACGGGTTTGCGCTGACCGAGAGAAACGCGCCGCAACAATTACGGACCGAACACAGAACAATCATCATAAGGAGAAAAAGATTTATTATGAATATCGCCCTCATCGCCCACGACAAACGCAAGGACATCATGGTGCAGTTCTGCGTCGCGTACTGCGGCATTTTCTCGAAACATACCCTCTGCGCCACGAATACGACGGGACGGTTCGTCTCCGAGGCGACGGGTCTGCCGATAAAGCAGTATCTCACGGCGGCGCAGGGCGGCGTTCAGCAGATCGGAGCGCGCATACCGTACAACGAGCTCGACCTCGTGCTGTACTTCTGCGACCCGAGCGCGTCCGACAACGAGAACGTCAACGAACTCGCGCGGCTCTGCGACCGCTACAACGTGCCGTTTGCGTCGAATATCGCGACCGCCGAGGCGTTGGTACTCGCACTCGGACGCGGCGATTTGGACTGGCGGTTGTAGGCAATTGACTTGGGGGATAGGACGTAGGGTGCGACCACCGGGCGCACCGTCTGCCCAATGAGCGTGCTTTTTTGTCAGGCTAACGGCGCGCCGAGGTCGTCGCGCCCTACGGCGGCGCGTAACACACGCATTTCGTAGTGTCGATGTCCTCATCGACCCTCCGAGGTTGCGGCATTGGGTCGATGAGGACATCGACCCCTACGTAGATATAGCAACCACACACCACAAACAAGGAGACCACATGATCACACCGCGCACTTTATCGGGCTTTATGGAGCTTTTGCCCGCCGACCAGATACGGTTCAACGCCATGCTTGACGCTATACGCCGCTCGTTCGAGCTGTATGGGTTCACGCCGCTCGACACGCCCGTCATCGAGTCCGCCGAGATTCTGCTCGCCAAGGGCGGCGGCGAGACGGAGAAGCAGATTTACAGGTTCCAAAAGGGCGAACACGACCTCGCGCTGCGGTTCGACCTCACCGTACCTCTCGCGAAATATGTCGCCATCAACGCGGGTACGCTCGCGTTTCCGTTTCGGCGTTACCAGATCGGCAAAGTGTATCGCGGCGAGCGGTCACAGCGCGGACGTTACCGCGAGTTTTACCAGTGCGACATCGATGTAATCGGCGACGGCGCGCTCGGCATCATGAGCGAAGCCGAGATTCCGAGCGTCATATACAACACGTTCAACGCGCTCGGACTGCGCGGCTTTGTCATACGTTTCAACAACCGCAAGGTGTTGAGCGGGCTGTTCGCGATACTCGGCGTGTCGGACAACGCCGCCGATATCATGCGCACGATTGACAAAATCGACAAGATCGGCGCGGACGCGACGCGCGAACTGCTGATAACCGACGCGAACTGCGCCGCCGAGACCGCCGAGCAACTGGTCGCGCTCATCACGTCGAAAAACGACCCGATTGAGACGCTGCAAGCGTTCGCGGGGCGGAACGAGACGTTCGACACGGGGCTGAGCGAACTCGCGACCGTCGCGCAGACCCTCGACGCGTTCGGCGTGCCGCGCGAGAATTACACGATCGACCTCACAATCGCACGCGGACTCGACTACTACACAGGCACCGTGTACGAGACGACGATCACGAAACACCCCGAGATCGGCAGCATTTGCAGCGGCGGACGGTACGACAATCTCGCCGAGTACTACACGTCGCGCGCGCTCCCCGGTGTCGGTATCTCCATCGGGCTGACGCGGCTGTTCTACGTGCTGAGCGAGCAGGGGTATCTGAACCCCGAACTGCCGACCGCGCCGTGCGATGTGCTGGTGCTGCCGATGACGGACGACTTCGCGGCGGCAATCGCACTGTGTTCGAGCCTGCGCAACGCGGGGATTCGCACCGCGCTGTACACCGAGCCGAAGAAGTTCAAGCAGAAGATGGCGTACGCGGACAAACTCGCCGTGCCGTACGTCGCGATTCTCGGCGAGGACGAGATTGCGCAGGGCAAAATCACGCTGAAAGACATGAAAACAGGCGAACAGACCACCGCGTCGGCGGCGTTGCTCATAGCGGGATTGGCGGACAGGGTACGAGAATCGCGAGGGATAAAGCCGATAGTTGACAATTAACGGGAGTTGGACGGGGGACGAGGACAAACCCCCGCCGCTTGCGAGCGGCACCCCCTTTGCGAAAGGGGGCAAGGGTTTGGACGTGGGACGCGCCGTAGGGGACGATGTCCACATCGTCCCGTCCCCGATATTCGTCCGAAACTACAACAGGGTCGATGAGGACATCGACCCCTACGCAACGCGAATCAAACGCACCGCCGCAACCCCCGTCCAATCCCTGCCCCCTTTCGGAAAGGGGGTGCCGACCGCAGTCGGCGGGGGTTTGTCCCCCGTCCTGTTACCGTCCCCGCAACCGTCCAACCTCTAACCTCTCATCATAAGGAGCCACTCATGGACACACTCACAAACTTCCGCCGCACACACTACTGCGGCGCGCCGCGCATCACTGACGCGGGCAGCGTAATAAGCGTCTGCGGCTGGGTACAGCGGCGGCGCGACCTCGGCGGACTGCTGTTCGTCGATCTGCGCGACCGCACGGGCATACTGCAACTCGCGTTCGGCGACGAGACGGAGCGCGGGCTGTTCGAGCGCGCGCAGACGCTCCGCTCGGAGTACGTTATCGCGGCGACGGGTGTGTTGCGCGAACGTTCGAGCAAAAACGCGGACATTCCGACGGGCGACGTGGAACTCGCGGTCACGGAACTGCGAATTCTCGCGCAGTCTGAGACGCCGCCGTTCGAGATTACCGACAACTCCGACGTGGGCGAGCAGTTGCGGCTGAAATACCGCTATCTCGACCTGCGCCGCCCGAGTTTGACGCGCAACATCATACTGCGGCACAAGATCGCGGCACTCACGCGCGACTATTTTTACGGCGAGGGGTTCATCGAGATTGAGACCCCGATGCTCATCAAGTCCACGCCCGAGGGCGCGCGGGACTACCTCGTGCCGAGCCGCGTACATCGCGGCAACTTCTACGCGTTGCCGCAGTCGCCGCAGTTATACAAGCAGCTCTCCATGGTCGCGGGGTTCGACCGCTATATCCAGCTCGCGCGGTGCTTCCGCGATGAGGATTTGCGCGCCGACCGCCAACCCGAGTTCACGCAGATAGATTTGGAGATGTCGTTCGTCACGCAGGAGGACGTTATCGCCGTCGTCGAGGGGTATATCACGCGCGTGTTCCGCGAGATTCTCGACATCGACATCGGCACGATAC
The DNA here is from genome assembly GCA_031261585.1 of Oscillospiraceae bacterium. GTDB lineage: Bacteria > Bacillota > Clostridia > Oscillospirales > Oscillospiraceae > JAIRRO01. The sequence continues at coordinate 12,494 of JAISJJ010000032.1, read as the reverse complement.
CGCGCATGACGTACCGCGACGCGATGGAGCGGTACGGTTCGGACAAGCCCGACATGCGGTACGGTCTCGAAATCGTCGACGTGACGGACATTTTGCCCGACACGCGCGCGATAAAGTCGCCGAAAATACCGCGCAAGACGCTCGACAAGCTGTCCGACTACTCAAAAGGCGTCGGCGGGCGCGGCGTCGTGCAGTACACCGCGTATTTCGTCACGGACGAGCAGCGCGCCGCACTGTCGGAGCGCGTCGGCGGCGTGTCGGACGACGAGACGGTGCTGCTGCTGCGCGACACGCTACTGCAAATCGGTCAACTGCGCGTTGAACTCGCGAAAACGCTCGGCGTGATACCGACAGGCGTATACAAACCGCTGTGGATACTCGAATTTCCGTACTTTGAACTCGACGAGGAGACGGGCGAGTGGAACGCCATGCACCACCCGTTCACCGCGCCGCTCGACGAGTGCCTGCAATATCTCGAGACGGACAAGGGCAAGGTTCGTGCACAGGCGTATGACCTCGTACTGAACGGTATTGAGCTGTCGAGCGGGTCGATCCGCGTGACCGATCCCGCGCTGCAATCGCGGCTGTTCACGCTGCTCGGCATATCCGAGGAGGACGCACAGCGCAAGTTCGGGTTCCTGCTCGACGCGTTCCGCTACGGTGCGCCGCCGCACGGCGGTATGGCACTCGGTCTCGACCGTCTCGTCATGCAGCTCATCGGCGCGGAGAGCCTGCGCGACGTGGTGGCGTACCCGAAACTCGCAAACGCGACGGAACCGATGGTCGGCTCGCCCGACACGGTGGACGCAAAGCAACTCGCGGAACTGGGAATAACGGCAATTAACAGTTGACAATTGACAATTGACAATTAACGGGGGATAAATTTACAGATATAAGCGGATAATTGGGGTATAAGGAAAACGCGACGAGAAACAGGACGGGGGACAAACCCCCGCCGCTTGCGAGCGGCACCCCCTTTTCGAAAGGGGGCAGGGGTTGAGTGCGGAGGATGTAGGGTGCGACCACCGGGCGCACCGTCTGCCCGTCGTGCGCGCGCAACCTGTGGCTCAACGGCGCGCCGAGTCGTCGCGCCCTACGCATGCACGAATCGTTCGTCCAATCTACGTATCCTTCGCGTCTCTACGTCCAACCCAGCCCCCTTTCGGAAAGGGGGTGCCGTCCGCAGACGGCGGGGGTTTGCCCCCTCCAACCTCCAACATCTCACACATCGAGGTCTACCCATCAAAAACACATTACAAAACCGAATATCGCGCTCGGGTCGCGCACTGCCGCGCGTTGAGACTGACGCCGCGCGGGGTCTTACCGCCGCGCAGGTTGCGGAGCGCGCCGCGAACGGTTACGAGAACACCGCGCCCGAACCGCCCGAGCGCAGCACGGCGCAGATCGTCGCGGACAACGTGTTCACGTACTTCAACCTGATCTTCGTCGTCCTCGCGCTGTGCGTCGCGGCGGTCGGGTCGTACCGCGATTTGACGTTCATACCCGTCATCGCGTTCAACATGGGTATCGGTATCGCGCAGGAGTTGCGCTCCCGCTCGGCACTGCGCAAGATGCGGTTCATCACGGCGACGAAAGCCACGGTGATACGCGACGGCGCAGAGGTTCAGGTGCCGCCCGACAAGACGGTTTTAGACGACGTAGCCGTGTTCACGTCGGGTACGCAGATTTACGCCGACGCGGTGATTCTCAACGGCGAGTGCCGCGTGAACGAAGCCCTCGTCACGGGTGAAGCCGACGAGGTGGAGAAAAAGGCGGGCGACGCGCTGCTGTCGGGTAGTTTCATCGTCGCGGGGACGGTGCGCGCGCGCTTGGACAAGGTGGGGCGCGATTCGTTCGTCGCGTCGCTGACCATTGAGGCGAAAAAGACGGGGCGCAAGATACGCTCCGAGATGATGTACGCGCTGAATCGGCTCGTGCGCACAATCGGCGTGGTGATAATCCCGCTCGGCGCGCTCATGGTGTTTGAAAACCTGCACATCTTGAAAAGCGACATCGTCAGCACCGTCACGACGACGACGTGCGCGATTATCGGCATGATACCCGAGGGGCTGTACCTGCTCGTGTCCATCGCGCTCGCTGTGAGCGTACTGCGTCTCGCGAAAAAGCGCACGCTCGTGCATGAGATGCGGTGCATTGAGACGCTCGCCCGCGTCGATACGCTGTGCGTCGACAAGACGGGGACGATCACGGAGCCGACGATGGACGTGCGCGAGGTCGTCGCGGTTGACGGCGCGCCCGTGCCGCCCGACGAGGTGGCGCGGATCATGCGCAACTACCTCGCGGGTGCCGACGAGAACGAGACGACACTCGCCCTGCAACGCCATTTTGCGGGCGATCCCGACACGCGGTGCGACTCGCGTCTGCCGTTCTCGTCCGCGAACAAGTACGCGGGCGCGACAATCGGCGGCGTGGGCTATCTGCTCGGCGCGCCCGAGAAGATTATCGCGCAGGGACTGCCGATATGCGAAAAAATTGAGAATTACTCGAAAGAGGGGTACCGCGTGCTGCTCCTTGCGCGGTACGGCGGCGATATCTCGGGCGCGATCAACTGCGCGGCTGCCGAACCGCTCGCCCTTGTGCTGCTGACGAATAAGATACGCGATTCTGCGGTGCCGACGTTCAAATTCTTCGCCGAACAGGGCGTGGAGATACGCGTGATATCGGGCGACAACCCCGCCACCGTGTCGCGTATCGCGCAGGACGCGGGTGTCGCCGACGCGGGGAAGTACATCGACGCGTCGACGCTGAAAACCGAGCGCAATATCCGCAAAGCCGCGCGGGAGTACACCGTTTTCGGACGCGTCACGCCTGACATGAAACGCCGCCTGATACGAGCCATGCGCGCCGAGGGTCACACCGTCGCGATGACGGGCGACGGCGTGAACGACGTTCTCGCGCTGAAAGACGCGGACGTGGGTATCGCGATGGCGTCGGGCAGCGAGGTGTGTTCCCACGTCGCGCAGCTCGTACTCGTCGACTCGGATTTCGCCGCGATGACGAGCGTCGTCACCGAGGGGCGGCGCGTTATCAACAATATTCAGCGGTCGAGTTCGCTGTACCTCATGAAAAATTCGTTCTCGTTCATCGTCGCCATGCTCGCGCTGATTCTCGTCGAGCCGTTCCCGCTCGAACCGAGCCAACTCACGCTGTTCAACATGATGTTCATCGGCGCGCCGTCGTTCATTCTCGCGCTCGAACCGAACCGTTCGCGCGTCACGGGGCGGTTCATGGTCAACGTCATGCTGAACGCCCTGCCCGCGGGTCTCACGGACTTCCTCTGCTGGCTCGTGATCAACCGCATCGGCGAAAAACTCGGCTATTCTGCGGACTTCACCGCGACGATGACCTCAATCGCGATATCGTTCATCGGACTGCTGATGCTGATTCGCCTGTCCCGCCCGTTCAACAAACTGCGCATCGCGATGTGCGTACTGATGCCCGTCGCGTACGCGCTCGGCGCGGTGCTGCTCCCGTTCCTGTTCGGCACCGCCGCGCTCACGGTCAAAGCGGTACTCATCACCGCCGCTGTGTGCGCCGCCGCCGCGCCCGTGTACGTCGGCATGGCGATACTGTCGGCAAGGTTAGGCAAAAAGCTGGGTTTGCGCGAGAGGCAGCGAGTGCATAAGGCGAATCGTAGGGTGAAAGTGTGACGGCGGATAACGGTATGGACGGACGACCCTGTCCGTCCTTGTCTGAATTTGCAGAGACCAATACAGGACGGACAGGGTCGTCCGTCCCTACGTAAACGCTGTGCGTTACCCAAGGGGATTCTTCGACACGCTCAGAATGACAGCGGATAGCAAGTCGCGCGCAACATCGGAAAATGGCGCGCACACCCACCACTCACCACACAAAACGCGAATCGCGCTTTTATTCGCCGATAATTGTTCCTCAGCACTTGCATTTTCTTTCGATTTATAGTAGAATAGCAGAAAATCGAATTTTATCATTGAGAAATGCTGATAGGGAACGAGAATAATGGCAATAGAACACGACCTCTGGGCGAAATTGAAAGAGATGTTGCGCACGCGCGTATCAGCGGCGGCTATGTCGTCGTGGTTTGACGAGTGCAGTGCCGTTGAGCTGACGGATACGGAGCTTGTGCTTTACACGCCGTCGCAGTTCAAGGCGGAGATCGTCGAGCAGAAGTGGGGCGGGCGCGTGTGCGAGGTCATGCGCGAGCTGTTGCCCGGCGCGATGGGCTTGCGCGTGCTGTCGGACGAGACGATGCCGCGCTACCGCGAGACCGCGCACATTTTGACGGACGACGAGGAGTTCACGTTCGACAAATTCGTCGTCGGCAGCATGAACAAGTACGCTCACGGGGCGGCAATCGCCGTTGCGGCGGGTGCGAAAGCGTACAATCCGCTGTTCATCTACGGTAAATCAGGTCTCGGCAAGACGCATTTATTGCGCGCGATACGTCATTTTGTGACGAAAGCGCACCCCGAGTACAAAATCGTGTACATAAAGGGCGACGACTTCACGAATAACCTGATCACGAGCCTGCAATCGGGCAAGATGTTCGATTTCCGCCAAAAATACCGCTTCGCCGACATCTTTCTGATGGACGACGCACAGTTCATCGCGGGCAAGGAGTCCACGCAGGAGGAATTTTTCCACACGTTCAACGAACTGCTCGAAGCGGGGCATCAGGTCGTGCTGACGAGCGACCGACCGCCGAGTGAGATGGCGCGGCTCGACGACCGTCTGCGCACGCGATTTGAGTCGGGCTTGATCGCGGACATACAACCGCCCGATTTCGAGACGCGCGTCGCGATTGTGCGCAACAAGGCGGCGGCGTTGGAGTTCGCGCTGCCCGACGATGTAGCGCGTATGCTCGCGGAGTCGCTGACGGCGAACGTGCGGCAATTGGAGGGCGCGGTCAAGCAGATGCAGGCGTACTCTCTGATCTCGGGCATGGACAACATGTCGTACCCCGACGTGCTGCGACGCATCAAGGACATGGTGCGCGAGAAAGAGCGCGCCGTCACCGCGGAGATTATCCTTGAAGAGACCGCGGTGTACTTCCAACTGAGTGCGGAGGAACTTCGCGGGAAATCGCGTGTGCGAGAGATCGTGCGCGCGCGGCAGGTCGCGATGTACCTGATACGCACGATGACGCAACTGCCGCTTGAAAATATCGGCGACATTCTCGGAGGGCGCGACCACACGACGGTCATGTCGGGTATTCGCAACGTAGAAGCCGAGCAGAAAACCAACGAGACCCTGCGCGACAACATCAAGGATCTGCAAACGTACATCTACGGGAGGGCAAACGATGTCAATTAACAATGAACAATTAACAGTTAAGGACGTGGGAAACGCGAGCAAACCTCTCGATATGCAGCAATGGTATTAGGAAACCCCTGAGGTTTAGGATGTAGGGGCGATTATCAATCGCCCGCGTACTATTCGGAGAATATGCAGCAACATAAAATGCGCACGGGCGATTGATAATCGCCCCTACCCCCTAAACTGAAAGACCGACCGTTTTTTTAGGAACCTTTCTCCTGAAAGCAGGAACGGGACGCCGAGGGCGGCGTCCCCTACGGCAACATTCAAGGCACAGCAATGGGCGATAAAGGCATTTCCGTTATCCACAATTGCGTTGTTAATTTGTGTGCATAGCTGTGGATAACTTTTTACGCCGCTGACGGCGAAAAAATAAAAAAAGTTATCCACCGAAGCCCACAATCGGCTGTGGAAAACTACTGCTTGCGTACCAACGGTTTGAACCACTTTTCCACATAAATCCGTACTACGACTCCTACGTCTAAAAGATATATATATTTCTTTCTTTCTGTAAAGAGAACCGCCGCGATTTTTTCGGCGAGACGGAGAAGCAAGACGACGAGGCACGGACGGCGACAACGATTCCGCGTGTGCGGGACATCTGACGCGCGGGTCAAACAAAACGCGAAGAGGCAAAGGAGAAAAACATGCAATTCACATGCGATCGGGCGGCACTGACGAATGCCGCGACGACGGCGGCGCGCGCCACGGCGGCACGCAGTCCCGTACCCGCACTGGAAGGTCTGCTCATCGAAGCCTTTGAATCGGGCATTGTGCGCATCACGGGTTACGACCTCAAAATCGGCATCGTCACGGAGATTGAAGCCGACGTGCAGTCCCACGGTGTCGTCGTGCTGACGGCGCGGCTCCTGTGCGAGATCGTGCGGCGTATGCCGGGTGAGGACGTGACGTTCACGGCGGACGACAACAAGTGCCGCCTGACGAGTGAGCAGTCGTCGTTCGACCTGATCGGCACGCCCGCGAAAGAGTACCCCGAGTTGCCGACGCTCGACGGACAAAAGGCGTACGGTATCGAGGGCAAACTCCTGCGCGCCGTGATCGGTGAGACGATATTCGCCGTCGCCGAGAGCGAGGCTCGCCCCGTGTTCTCGGGCGCGCTGTTCGAGGTGGAGGGCAACCGTTTGACGGTCGTCGCGGTGGACGGCGCGCGGCTCGCGCTGCGCCGTGAGGAAATCGCGAACACGGACGGCGGCGATTCGTCGTTCATCGTACCGGGTTCCGCGCTGGCTGAGGTCGAGCGCATCGTGTCGGGAGAGGACGGCGATATTGAGATCATCGCGGGCGACAAGCACGTGATGTTCCGTTTTGAGCGCACGACGCTTGTCGCGCGCCGCATCGTCGGCGAGTTTTTGAATTACCGCACGACGGTGCCGCAGAGCGGGAAATACGCGATTTCCGTGTCGCGCCGCGACCTGACCGACGCTGTCGAGCGCGTGTCGCTCATAATCAGCGACAAGGTGCGCACGCCGCTGCGCTGCACGTTCGGCGACGGTGTCGTGATCCTGTCCGCCGTGTCCACGATCGGCAACGCGAAGGACGAGTGCGGCGCGGTCGGCGACGGCGAGGGTATGGAGATCGGCTTCAACAACAAGTACCTGCTCGATTCGCTGCGTGCCGCGCCCGCCGAGACGCTCGAACTGCGCATGAACTCGCCGAGCACCGCGTGCGTGATCCTGCCCAAGGACGACCCCGACGTAGAGACCGCGGCGTTCGTGTACATGGTGCTGCCCGTGAGGTTGGCGGCGATGAACAATTAACAGTTAACAATTGACAATTGACGGAGTTGGACGAAGGTTACGAGGTGGACGGGGGACAAACCCCCGCCGACTGCGGTCGGCACCCCCTTTCCGAAAGGGGGCAAGGGTTTGGACGAGGGTTTCGTAGGGGACGCCGCCCTCGGCGTCCCGTTCTTGAATTTTCAACCGCACCTGCCCGTAGGGCGCGACGACTCGGCGCGCCGTTTGTCCGTGATAAACGCGCCGCACCTTTCGTAGGGGACGATGTCCACATCGTCCCGTCCCCCGATGTGCGTCCGAAATTACCACAGGGTCGATGAGGACATCGACCCCTACGCACGAGACCGCAGCGCGAATCATACGTAACACCGTCCAACCCTGCCCCCTTTCGGAAAGGGGGTGCCGACCGCAGTCGGCGGGGGTTTGTTCCCCCCTGTCCGTCCCGAGATATCGCACAGACCCAAACAAGGACGGACGGGGTCGTCCGTCCCTACGCAACATGAATCAACAGACACAACAAGTGCGATGAGGACATCAACCGCTACGAGGACGAGGGACGCGCGCAACACTGAGGGGATTCTTCGCTTCGCTCAGAATGACAGGTACGGCAACGACAAACGCGACAAGGGAGATACTTTGAAACTCAAAATACCGATTACATCGGTGAAAATCAGCGGCGAGTTCATCAAGCTCGACAGTTTTTTGAAGTTCGCCGCGGCTGTACAGACGGGCGGCGAGGCTAAAACCGTTATCGCCGACGGTGCCGTGCGAGTTAACGGCGAGGTCACGACCGAGCGCGGACGCAAGCTCCGCGACGGCGCGATTGTCGCGTTCGCGGGCAACGTGTGGCGGGTTATGTCAATTGACAATTGACAATGAACAATTGACAATTTCGTAGGTTGGACGATGGACGCGTCCAACTTTCGTTCCCCGCTCTAACCTCCAACCTCTAACCTCTCAAAGGAGCTTTATGTCCGATATCCGCAACGCGTCGCTTGCGCCTTCGGGTGCCGTTAAACTCGCTTGGGCGCGGCGCAACATGCCGCTGCTCAACGCGATTGAGCAGGATTTCGCGAAAACACAGCCGTTTCGCGGTCTGCGCATAGCCGTCTCGGTGCATCTCGAAGCTAAGACCGCGATTCTCGCGCAGGTCATGGCGGCTGGCGGTGCGGATCTGCGCGTCACGGGGTCGAATCCGCTGTCCACGCAGGACGACGTAGCCGCCGCGCTATCGGCGTCCGGCATCGACGTGTACGCATACCACGGCGCGACGGCGGACGAGTACGCGCGGCACATCGGCGACGTGCTGGACTTCGCGCCGAACATCATCATCGACGACGGCGGCGATCTCGTCACGCGGTTGCACACGGATTTCGCCGCGAATCTTCCCGAGGTGATCGGCGGGTGCGAGGAGACGACGACGGGCATACTGCGTCTGCGCGCGATGGAGCGCGACGGCGCGCTGAAATTCCCGATGATCGCCGTGAACAACGCGAAGTGCAAGCACCTGTTCGACAACCGATACGGCACGGGGCAGAGCGTCTGGGACGCGATTCTGCGCACGACGAATCTCAACATCGCGGGCAAGACCGTTGTCGTCGCGGGGTACGGTTGGTGCGGCAAAGGCGTCGCCATGCGCGCGGACGGACTGGGCGCGCGCGTTATCGTCACCGAGGTCGACCCCGTCGCCGCGATTGAGGCAATAATGGACGGTTACGCCGTCATGCCGATGGACGACGCGGCGGCACTCGGCGATTTTTTCATCACCGTAACGAGCGTGAAACAGGTGATCACGACGCGGCATTTCGATAAGCTGCGCGACGGCGCGATCCTCACGAACGCGGGTCACTTCAACGTCGAGGTGGACATGGACGCGCTGGAACAATATGCGGTGTCTAAGTATGAAGCGCGGCACAATATAGCGGGTTACATCCTGCCTAATGGGCGGCACGTGTTCGTCATCGGCGAGGGGCGGCTCGTGAACCTCGCGGCGGGCGACGGACACCCCGCCGACATCATGGACATGTCGTTCGCCGTGCAAGCTCTCGCCGCGCGGCACCTCGCCGAGAACCGCGGCACGCTGAAAGCGGGCGTTATCGCGTTCCCCGACGCGCTCGACAACGAGATAGCGCGCCGCAAACTCGCGGCGATAGGCGTGGGGATCGATTCGCTGACAGCGGAGCAACGCGAGTATTTGGGGAGCTGGAAGTTGTGAGAAAAATCGTGGTTTCGGCGGTGTTGGTTGTGGTGCTGTTTTGCGGGTGCGCGCCGAAACTCGCGGAACCGAAACAATCGCCGACTGCGGCAGAACCACCTGCTGCGGCGCAAACAGTTGAGCCGATAGACTACGGCGACAACAAATATGCGGCAGACAGTTACAGCATCAACACATACAACGCGGAGTACCCCGACGCATTACGCGCTTTTTATGAGTTTTTGACAGGTGAGCGAACCGTGGCGAATGGCGACGATGCAGAGTATGCGTTGAAATACTACCGCAGAGAGGGCGAACCCGCGCGAAATCTTCGTGTCCCAATGAGACTTATTGACATCAATGGCGACGGGCAGCCTGAGTTGTGTTTTCAATGCATACCGTTGTATTTCTTTTACTATGAAAACGGGGAAATTAATAGTGCCGGAACAGGGTGGTTTGCCACCGTTCTCTCGAACGGCGCAATTTTCGAACACAGACACGGTGCCGCGCCGTTGCATCAGAACTACGCCTACACAACGTATGACATTGACTGGAACATCTTGAAAGACGACCACTTCTCAAAGTTTGACATGGATGAAGACGGCGAGTACGACACGTATTATTTCAACCACGACACATATTTTCAGGAAAATGATACCGAGGTCACGCGTGCCGAGTTTTACGCGCTTACGTGGCAATACTTCGACGCGGTTGAGCTTAGCGGCGGCGAGAATTACGCAAATTACAATTGGATTACCGCCGCCGAGTGGGTGGGGCTGTACGAACACGAAATCGGGATCACATAACCGCGCATAACACAGCAACCACCACACGCGAAAGGAGTTCCTATGCCCAAAATCATGCTTGTGTTCGGGACGCGCCCCGAAGCTATCAAAATGTGTCCGCTTGTGCTGGAACTCCGCTCGCGCAAGGAGTTTGAGACGATTGTGTGCGTCACGGGACAGCACCGCGAGATGCTCGACTCCGTGCTGTCGGCGTTCGGCGTCACGCCCGACATCGATCTCGACATCATGAGCGCGAACCAGACGCTGTTCGACATCACGGAGCGCACGCTGCGCGGCATGAAGTCCGTACTCGAAGCGTCGCGCCCCGACGTGCTGCTCGTCCACGGCGACACGACGACGGCGTTCGCGTCCGCACTCGCGGCGTTTTACCTGAATATCCCCGTCGGACACGTCGAGGCGGGTTTGCGCACGTACGATATCCGCGCGCCGTACCCCGAGGAGTTCAACCGTACGGCGATTGACGCGGTGTCGTCGCACCTGTTCGCGCCGACCGAGGTGTCGCGTGAAACGCTGTTGCGCGAGGGCAAAAAACCCGATTCTATCGTCGTCACGGGCAACACGGAGATCGACGCGCTGCGCTACACCGTCCGCGGCGGGTACACGCACGCGGAACTCGACTGGGCGCGCGGTTCGCGCCTTGTCGTACTCACGGCGCACCGCCGCGAGAGTCTGGGCGGCACGATGCGCGGCATTTTCCGCGCGATTCTGCGCGTCGTGGACGAACACCCCGACGTGAAGCTCGTCTATCCCGTGCATCTGAACCCCGCCGTGCGCGACGCCGCCGAGGTGCTCGCGGAGCACCCGCGCGTTCACCTCATCGAGCCGCTCGGCGTGCTGGATTTTCACAACTTTTTAGCCGCAGCGCACCTCGTTCTCACGGACAGCGGCGGGATTCAGGAGTCCGCGCCCGCGCTCGGCAAGCCCGTGATCGTCCTGCGCGACACGACGGAGCGACCCGAGGGCGTCGCGGCGGGTACGCTGCGGCTGGCGGGAACGTCCGAGGACGGCGTGTATCGCGCGTTCACGGAGCTGCTCGACGACGGCGCGCTGTACGACAAGATGGCGGCGGCGGAGAATCCGTACGGCGACGGGTGGGCGAGTCGGCGGATTGCGGAGTGGATTGCGCAGTCCGCGCGGTCATAACGTCTGCAAAATATACAAAAATACAGTGAAATTTGTGCAGTTTCGCTTGACAACGCGGACAAACTGTGGTACGATGACCATATCCCCGCTGAGGTTCACATTTTCGCGCCCCGCATAACCTTGCGCGTTCTCTCGTATAATATACGGAGACGGCGCGGCGTTGCGGAGGGCGGTGATTCAAAATCAACAGAAAGCGCAGGCGACGCAACATGGGAAAACCGATTGTCATTGAAATCAAAGGGCGTGGCGCGGCCAAAAAGCTCTATGACGCGTTGGAAGCAAACGAGAGACTCATAAACACGAATCCCCTGTTCAAATCGAGGTCGCCAAAGCCCGAGCGAGCGGAAACGGTTACAACGGTTACAAAGGAGACAGGCGATGCGCGGGCAAACGGGCGATGAGAAAAACAGCGGACTCACCGAGGACGATATCGAGATAAAAGTACGCAATCGGGCGTATCTGGCGGCGTTGAAACGCTCGGGTACGCTCGATAACTTTGACTGCGTGAAAGCCGACGTGACCGACACGGAGTACCTCGACGTGTACGAGGATCTGAACTACAATCTGCATAACGCGCACATCGCGCCTGTCACTACCGTACTGATGCAAAAAACGGCAGACGGCGCGATTATCGGTTTCTGCCAATTCAGTTGCGGCGCGCTGAAAATCAGCGATAAAGAACATTCTGTGGTTGACCTCAACTGTTTCGCGCTCGACAACCGCTATCACGGCAAGAAACTCACCGTGACCGACCCCGCAGACAGCTCTGTCACGAGACCGGCGGCTATCGCGAACTACTTTTTGAGCCACTGTATCGACGAGATAAATCGCGTGAGCGACAACCCGTTCGCGGAGTTCATCAAACTCATAGCGGTCGCGAACCAACTGGGGTTTTACTCGAACTATTTCAGCGACGCGCAAGTTTCCGGGAAATTCGATCCGCACTTCAAGGTACTCGTGCGGTGGACCGAGGCGGGTCGGGAGCTGCGCGCCGCCAAAACAGCGGCGGAGGACGGCGGAGAATAGCGACGTCGGGTGCTGAGTGTTTTTGTCATTCTGAGCACCCTCCTGTCATTCTGAGCGAAGCGAAGAATCTCACGCGCGCTGTCATTCTGAGCGAAGCGAAGAATCCCCTTGATTTTAGATTAATCTCGCGACATGCGTCGCGGGCAATGCTCTGCTTTTCGATAGCTTGTCCGCGCTCGCCGCGCGGCGTTACTTTCTGTCGAGAGAAAGTAACCAAAGCTCGTTGGAGGGAACGCACCGCGCCCTTCTCGC
>JAISJJ010000030.1 GCA_031261585.1 Oscillospiraceae bacterium | reverse complement strand
ACCCGTGATGATCACGTCGGCGACGTTGTGGCGGTTGCAGTAGCGCAGCGCGGACACGATCTCGCGCGGCGCCTCCTCACCCTGAACGCGCACGGGCAGTACGACGACTTTCGCCGCGCTCCACCGCGCGCCGAGTATGCGAATGATGTCCCGCACGGCGGCACCCGCGGAGCTTGTGACGACAGCGATTGTGCGCGGAAAGCGGGGCAGGGGACGCTTGCGCGCCTCGTCGAACAGACCCTCAAGCCGCAATTTCTCTTTCAACCGCTCGAACTCGACGTACAGGTCGCCAACGCCGTCGGGCGTCATGTCCGTGACGTAAAACTGGTACGCGCCGTCGCGCAGGTAGACCTCGATGCGCCCGAACGCGATCATTTTCATGCCGCTCTCGGGCGTGAACCGCAACTTTTGCGCCGCGCTCTTGAACATGACGCAGCGCACGGACGAGGTTGCGTCTTTCATCGTGAAATAGTGGTGTCCCGACGGGTAGACCTTGTAGTTCGACAGCTCGCCGCGCACCGTCACCGAGCCGAGAAATTCGTCGGAGCCGATGAGCAGCTTTATGTACTCCGTCAGTTCGGATACCTCGAGCGGGCGATTTTTCTCACTCATTGCAACGCCTCGGGCAATTCAGAGCGCGAGTACGCGCCGAGAACGCCGTTGACGAACGCCACCGTGTCCGCTTCGTCGTACTTCTTCGCGATGTTGATCGCGGCGTTGATCGCGGCGCGCGGCGGCACCTCGTCGCGCATGTACAGCACCTCGAACATGGCGACGCGCATGACAGCCGCCGCCGTGCGTGAGATGCGCGAAAACTCCCAGTTCGCGGCGTATTTTTCGATGTAGCCGTCAAGTTCCGCGCCGTGCTCGTACACGCCGCGCGTGACACGGGCGACGTACTCACGCTCGGAGGGCGGCACGTCGGCGTACAGCTCGTCCTCCTCGGCGAGTGACGCGTAAAACGCGTCGTCGAACTGGTCGCCGAGCAGAATATCGGGGTCTACGGGATTTTCAAACAGCGCGAACACGAGCCGCATGGCGAGTTCTCTCGCCGCGACACGCGCCCGCGTCTTACTCTTATTGTCCGCCATCTCGTCCTATGCGCGCAGTCGAACGCCCGAAACGCGCACGTTGACATGCAGCGGCGCGACACCGCACGCACCCTCGACGGCGGCGGCGACAGCCTCCTGCACCGCGTGTCCGACGGCGGCTACGGCGGCACCGAGTTGCGCGACAATCGAGATGTCGATGGCGACACCCTCGTCGCTCAGCGTGACTTTTACGCTGTGACCGAACGATTTTTTGCCGTTCAGCCCGCGCCCGTCGCGCACATTACCGCTCAGCGCGGCTACACCGTCGACCTCGGATGCGGCGTACCCCGCCACGACGGAGATCACGTCCTCGGAGATGTTGACACTGCCACTATCCCCCGCGGAGACCAGATATTCACGAATATCGGACATAATTATACCTCGCAATCAGAATTACATATATCATAAGCACTCGCACTGAGCTCGTTACCTCGCCAAGTGCGAGTAAGCTCTTGCATAAAGACCCGCTAAGCTCGCAAGCGCACTAAGCGATGCTATTATAGCATACCTCGTGCAAAAAGAAAAGCGGAAATTTGGTAAGTTTAATAATTTATACGTGACAGCCGCTAAAAAGGTGTGGACAAAATGCGTTGACGGATTGGTTATGAGCGACCCTTTTTGTAGGGGTCGGTCTTGACCGACCCGCTGCTGTACCTTGCGGACAACGGGCGGGTCAAGACCCGCCCCTACGACAACGCGAATCCGCAATTATGGTATCGCATATTTTCAATGCGACGTGTCCACACCTCGCAAAAAAGACAGCTTGCGTTTTTTTGCGCCGTATGGTATACTTGCACATCAAGTGACGTATTATTGCGAAAACACTTTGGAGGTTATCACAATGGGTATCGGTTCGTTCTACACAATCACAGCACCGTCGGGCATCGAAGCGACGCTCTCGACACTCGGCGCGTGCATCATGTCCGTCAAAACACCCGACCGCGACGGCAAATTCGGTGAGATCACGCTCGGGTTTGACACGCCCGAGGAGATGCGGGACGCGCCGATGACGTTCGGTGTGACTATCGGACGCGTCGCGAACCGTATCGGCGGCGCGAAATTCACGCTCGGAGACAAGACGTACGTTCTGCCCGCGAATGAGGGTCCGAACCAGATTCACGGCGGACCCGAGGGGTTTTCGAGCCGCGTGTGGAATTTGGTGTCGCACGACGACAGCCGCGTCGTGTTCGGCATTGACAGTCCCGACGGCGACATGGGCTACCCCGGCAATCTCCGCGTGACGGCGGCGTTCGAGCTGTCGGACAACGCGCTGACGCTCACAATCCGCGCCGTGACCGACGCGGATACGGTCGTCAACATGACGAACCACGCGTACTGGAACCTGTCGGGCTTCACGCGCGACGTTCTGGCGCACGAACTGCAAATCGAGTCGGACACGTACACGCCGAGCGGGTTCGGGCTGATACCGACGGGCGAATTTCTGCCGATTGCCGACACGCCGCTCGATTTTCGCGAGCCGCACACGCTCGGTGAGCGCATTTCGGAGACGCAGTTCGGCGGCTACGACAACAATTACGTGCTTCGCGGCGACGCGGGAACGCTCCGACGCGCGGCGCGGTTATACGACGCGTCCACGGGGCGCGTACTGACGCTTTGCACGAACCAGCACTCAGTGCAACTATATTCAGGCAACGGCATACCGCCGACGCATGGTCACGGCGGCGTGGAGTACTCGCGCTACTGGGGTGTCGCGCTCGAACCGCAGTCGCCGCCCGACGCGCCGAACCGCCCCGAGTTCCCGAGCATAGTACTGCGCGAGGGCGAGGTGTACGAACACGTGACGGAATACGAGTTCAATTAACAGTTAACAATTAACAATTGGGACGGGGTTTGCGGACGGGAAACAAACACCGCCGACTGCGGTCGGCACCCCCTTTCCGAAAGGGGGCAAGGGTTGGACGTGGGTTACGGGGCGTATGTAGGGACGATTACCAATCGCCCGCCGTTGTTCACCCCACAACAGGGCGACAACATGGCAGATAACAGATATCGGAGCAGTGTCGTAGGGGCGGCTATCAGCCGCCCGTCGGGGTTTTGCAAACCACGACAGGGCGACCACACAGGGTCGCCCCTACACAAACCGTGAGACGTGCGTGTGAACCAAGACCCTGCCGCATACCAGTGTGCGGCAGCGAAACGAGCCGCAGAGTGTGTTGATGTGACGTGACGCAACGGTCTTGCCGAAAGGCGACGCAATTCTGTCGGTTTTGGAAATGCTAACGTATAATTATGCAAACGCTGCCGTCCTCGGTTAAAGGAAGTCGCGGGGTTGCCCACCAACGCCGCCGCTGCCGTTCTAGCGTCTCACGGAAGCGAGAAGGGCGCGGTGTAACCAACGAGCTTTGGTTACTTTCTCTCGACAGAAAGTAACGTCCGTCCGCCGCAGGCGGGACAAGCCATCGAAAAGCAGAGCATAGCCCGCGACGCAAGTCGCGCGTAGCAACAAAGACAGGGGGCGACATGAAATTGTAGAGCATTTCATACGTCGACATTCTCGATGACATCAGCGAATCGCAGTTGACGGGGTTCTTTGTCGGGTGGGGAAAACCGCTGTCCGCGTCGCAACACTTCGCGTTGCTGGGCGGCAGTTCGCATTTCGTCGCGGCGGTGGACGGCGAGAGCGGAAACGTCATCGGATTTGTCACGGCGTTGACCGACGGCGTGAACTCCGCGTTTATCCCGCTGTTGGAGGTATTGCCCGCATATCAGAAGCGCGGTATCGGGTCGGAGCTGATGCGCGGGATATTGCGAAAACTCGACGCGATACCGTGCGTTGATTTAATGTGCGACGCGGAAATGCAGACGTTTTATGAAAAATTCGCGATGTTCAAATCACACGGCATGATTTTAAGAAAATATTTAGGAGGTTCCACATGAGCGGCAAGGTTATTCTCCCTGACGGCAAGATTTGCAGCGGCAAAAGCACGTATTCGCGCAGACTGCGCGACGAACTGGGCGGCGTACTGCTCGTCGTCGACGAGGCGATTCTGAAAGTGTTCGGCTCGGAGTACGACATGGCGCGCATCGGCGCGGAGTACGGCAAGCTCATCGAGTACGTGATGTGGCTCGCCGCCGACATGGCGTCGCACGGCACGACGGTCATACTCGAATCGGGCTATTTCAGCAAGCAGGAGCGCGACTGGTACAAGCAGTTTTTCATCGACCGCAACGTGCCGTACGAGTGGCACTTTCTCGAAGTGAGCGACGAGACGTGGGCGAAAAATATCGCGTCGCGCAACCGCGCACACGACGAGTCGGGCGAGGACACCACATTTTACATCTCGGACGAGTTTCTCGCGATGTTCCGCGAAAACTTCGTAATTCCGGGGCGTGATGAGGTCGACTTGTGGGTCGATAACAACTGGTGAGGCGAACGACATGACGCTTCAAATACTCTCCCTTCGTGATAACCCCGAACTGATCGGCGCGTGTCACGGACTTGTGCGCGACTGGTTCTTCGACTTTGACGTGATCCACAAACAACTCGACGACACTTTAAGCTCTCTGGATAAACTCCCGCAGGCATACGTGCTGACGGACGGCGGCGCACCCGTCGGGTGGGTCGGGCTGTGCGTCAACGACCCGATCGAGACGGATGAGTACACGCCGATTGTCGGCCCGCTGATGATAGCGGAGAGTGAGCGCAATCGCGGATACGGCGCGCTGCTGCTGTATCACGCGCGGCGCGCGGCGGCGACGCTCGGGTTCGACACGGTGTACCTCACCTCGTCGCACGTCGGGTATTACGAGCGGTTCGGGTTCCGCGAGATCGGCATGACGCGCTATATCGGCGGCAAACCGACAAAAGTCTATACCGCGCAAGCGATAAAGGAGAACTGAAATGAAATATCCGCGTCCTATATTCGGCGATCCGTCGATACCGATGGTCGATTCCGAGATTTCGTACACCCCGATAATTGTGAAAACACCGAAATTTGACACGCCGATAACGGCGCGCGAGAATTTCCGCCGCGCGGCGGCGCGTGACAATCCGCTGTGGGTGCCGAACTCGCTGACCGATTTCCAGTCGCTCGGCGCGAATGACATCATCGCGCACCACGTGCGCGGCATGCAGATACACTCGGACTTTTTGCGCCCCGCGACGGAGAATTACGACTTCCGCGACTGGTTCAACACCGATTGGGAGTGGGTGGTCAGCGCGGGCGGCGCGATGCTCAAACCGGGTACACAACTGCTCGCGGATATCTGCGACTGGGAGCGCGTCGTCGAGTTTCCGAACCTTGACGAATGGGGTTTTGAGGAAAAAGCGGCGGCGTACATGAAAAACTACGACCCCGACAAGGTGATGCACTACGACATCGGGCGCGGTCTGACCGAGCGGCTCGTGTCGCTCACAGGCGGCTACACGGACGGTATGCTCGCGCTCGCCGTGGAACCCGAGGCGTGTACGGCGTTTTTTGAGCGTTACGCCGACTTCGTGATTGAGCTGTTCGACCGCATCAACTCGCTGTACCCGCTCGACATGGTGACGTACCACGACGACTGGGGTACGGAGCGCGATACGTTTTTCTCCGAGAAGATGTTCGTCGATATGGTGCTTGAACCCACGCGCCGCATCATCGACCATATTCACTCGGAAAACGTCATCTTCCAGATGCACAGTTGTGGGAACATCACGCGGTTCGCGCCGTACATAGCCGACATGGGCGCGGAGTTCATGCAGATTCAGCGGCGCGCGGTGGATATGCCCGAGTTGAAGCGCAAATTCGGCAATAAGACGGGGTTCATGGCGGGCATTGAGGGACTTGACGAGGGCATGTCGCTCGTCGAAGCGATTCACCACACGGTGGACACATACGCGCGGGGCGGCGGCGTGTACCTCGCGCTCGGCGGCGGCGACGAGCGCGAACTGTGGACGACGCTCGCGGAGCTGTACGCGTACAGCAGGGAGTACTACGACAAAGAGCAAGGGAGAGCGTGATGGATATTAAGAAAAATCTGAAAGAACTCGCGCTGAAAAACGGCATGGACATGCTCGGTGTGGCAAGCGTCGACCGCTTTGAGGGCTCGCCGTCGGGTAGTCACCCGACTGAGATTCTGCCCGGTTGCAAATCCGTGATTGTCGTCGGTGTGCGGCTACTCGACGGTATCATTCAGGCGAATTTCCGCAGTTTTGAGGACGGACGCACCGACCTCAAAGGGCTTTACGGCACGTACGGTTACGCGATTCTGCCGAATTACGAGCTTGCGTATGCGTGTTATTCGATTGCGCAGGCGATTGAGCGCGAACTCGGCGAGGTCGCGACACCGCTGTCCACGGGTCCGATGACGAACGGGCGGCAGATTAGCCTGCGCCATTCTGCTGTCGCGGCGGGGCTCGGCGAGTTTGGGTGGATGAGCATTGTGCTGACGCCTGAGTTCGGACCGCGCAACCGTTTCGGCGTGATTCTCACGACCGCCGAGATCGAACCCGACCCGATGTACAGCGGCGAACCGCTGTGCAACAACTGCGGCATCTGCGTAAAAGCGTGTCCGATAGGCGCGATAGGCGCGCGCGGTTCGGAGGATCAGCACTCGTGTACGCTCGGCGACCGCGAGTACACATATGCGACGATTGACATGGCGAAGTGCTTCATCGTGGAACACGCGCTGCGTAAAGAGTACGGTGGCAAAGAGGATTTGATCGAGAACGACGCGACGATGGCGGAGGTCGGCGCGGTACTCGCGAAAATGCCGATCACCGACGGCGGTTTGCAG
>JAISJJ010000143.1 GCA_031261585.1 Oscillospiraceae bacterium | reverse complement strand
ATTGCTTCGCGCGGCTCGCAATGACGGGGGTTTTAGGTTTGCGAAAATTAAATGCGGTAGCCGTGCTAACCTCTGCGATTCCCCTTGCGCGCTCACGATATCGGTGATATAATATACATACAGGCGCACACTATGCGCATCACCATTTTCGGAGGAACCATGCGCGACGTAATCATCATCGGCGCGGGGCCCGCGGGTCTCTCCGCCGCAATCACTCTGCGCGCGCGCGACAAGAGCGTGCTCGTCATATCGAACCCGCGCGAGCAGTCGGGGCTGTACCGCGCCGAACGCGTCGACAACTACCCCGCACTGCCCGCGATAACGGGCGCGGAACTGTCGGACAGGCTGTACGCCCACGCGCAATCGCTCGGTGTCGAGTTCGTGACGGGTCGCGTCACGTCCGCGATGACAACGACGCGCGGCACGAGCGTGTCGTACGGCTCCGAGGTCGAGGAATCGCGCGCGCTGATACTCGCGCTCGGCACGGCGCAGTCCTCCACGCTGTCGGGCGAGACGGAACTGCTCGGGCGCGGTGTGTCGTACTGCGCTACATGCGACGGTATGTTGTACCGCCGCCGCCGCGTCGTCGTCCTCGCCTACGCGCCCGATGCGCACGAGGAAGCCGAATATCTGCGCGGTATCGGTTGCGACGTGACGGAGATCACGTCGAAAAACGTCAAGATTCGCGGCACCGAGCGCGTCGACAGCGTCAGTGTTGACGGCGTGACGGTGCCGTGCGACGCGGTGTTCGTACTGCGTCAGACCATTGCGCCGACCTCAATTTTGCCGTCGCTCACCGTCGTTGACGGCGCAATCGCGTCCGACCGCGACGGTGCGACGAACCTCGCGGGCGTGTTCGCGGCGGGCGACTGCACAGGTGCGCCGAGACAGGTCGCGAAAGCCGTCGGCGATGGTCAGCGCGCCGCGTTCGCCGCCGTGAAATATCTCGACACGCTGAAAGGCGGTGTGTAATGACAGGATTTTCGACAGATTGCCGCATCGTGTACTCCGAGGAACTGCGCGACGGCGTTCACGCGCTGACGTTCGAGGCGGTCGGGCTGACCCCCGCGCAACCCGGTCAGTTTGTGCATATCAAGTGCGGCGGCGGCGACACGACGCGCGTTCTGCGCCGCCCGATCTCCGTCGCGGACTACTTCGAGGGCGACGCTGCAAATAATGTGCCGCCTGAGATCACCGTCGTGTTCGAGGTGCGCGGCGACGGTACGCAATGGCTTGCGGAACGCCGCGAGGACAACACGCTCGACGTTCTCGGCGCACTCGGTCACGGATTTGAGGTGCCGACGGACGGTCAGATTCTGCTCGTCGGCGGCGGTCTCGGTGTCGCGCCGCTCATGTACGTCGCAAATGCGAATCCGTTGCGCTGCAACGCAATTCTCGGTTTCCGCACCGCCGAATTAATACTGCTCTCAGGCGAGTTTGACCGCCTGTGCCGCCGCGTAGTCATCGCGACGGACGACGGCAGTTACGGCGAACGCGGCACCGTCGCGGAACCCGTGCGCGCCGCGCTCAAATCTGAACAATACGCCGCAGTATTCGCGTGCGGACCGCGCCCGATGCTCCGCTCCGTCGCGGCGATCGCGGCTGAGTTGAACGTGCCGTGTCAGGTGTCGCTCGAGGAGCGCATGGCGTGCGGTGTCGGCGCGTGTCTCGGTTGCGCGGTGGAGACGAAAAACGGCATACGCCGCGTCTGCCGCGACGGTCCCGTTTTCGACGCACAGGAGGTGGTTTGGTGACATGACAATTAACAATGAACAATTAACAATTAACAATTCGGGGGACGCAAGTTTGTCCGTAAGTTTTTGCGGTTTGGTGTTTAAGAATCCTGTCGTTGCCGCTTCGGGTACGTTTGGGTTCGGGCGCGAATACGGCGAGTACTACGACCTGTCCGAACTCGGCGGCATCTCCGTCAAGGGGCTGACGCTGCTACCGCGCAACGGTAATCCGTCTCCGCGCGTCGCGGAAACGCCGTCGGGTATGCTGAACGCCGTCGGGCTGCAAAATCCCGGCGTCGATGCGTTCATCGCGGACGAACTGCCGACGCTGCGGCGGTACGACACGCGCATCATAGCGAACATCTCCGGCAACACCGCCGAGGAATACGGTATCATGGCGGCGAAACTGTCCGACGCGGCGGTCGATTTGATCGAGGTCAACGTGTCCTGCCCGAACGTCAAGGCGGGCGGTATGCAGTTCGGCACGTCGCCCGCACTCGTCGCGGAGGTCACGCGCGAGGTGCGGCGCAATGCGCGTGTTCCCGTCATGGTGAAACTGTCGCCGAACGTGTCCGATATCGCGGAAATCGCAGTCGCCGCAGTCGATGCGGGAGCGGACGCGCTCAGTCTCATCAACACGCTGCTCGGTATGCGTATCGACATCAAGACGCGCCGCCCCATACTCGCGAACGTCACGGGCGGGCTGTCGGGTGCCGCGATTCTGCCCGTCGCTGTGCGGTGCGTGTATCAGGTCGCGCGCGCGGTTAACGTGCCGATTTTGGGCATGGGCGGCGTGTGTGACGGCGACGACGCCGTGGAACTCATGCTCGCGGGCGCATCGCTCGTCGGTGTCGGCACCGCGAGTTTCACCGACCCGTTCGCGCCGATTAAGGTGCGCGACGGTATTGAAAAGTACTTAAACGGCAACGGTTTCACATTGCCGAGCGACATCACGGGAAAACTCGACGCATGATTGCCGATTGGTCAATTGTCTCGCGCGAACCTGTTGAAACGCGTAACGGTATACCGTATTTCGGCAGTGCGGAGGTTGGTGATCAGTTCACCGACGAGGATGTCGCGCTCTGGACAACGGGCGGCAACTTCGCGCGCCGCTGGAACAGTCGCGGCACGGCGAACGAACACCGCAACGCCGTCTACATGGATTTGTGCCGCGCCGCCGCCACGCTGAATCTGCCGATTGTCGATATCGCGAGCGGTCCCGCTCTCGGACTGCTGCCCGATATTCACGCGCTGAACCCGAACCTTCGCGCACTTGCGACGGACGCGTGTCCGCTCGTCACCGAGACATGGCGCGAGTTCCTGCGCGCAAACGCGCCAAAAGCGGACATCAGCTTCGCGACGTTCGACGCGGCGGATATGCCGATTCGCGACGCGTCCGCAGACGTGATAACGAGCAGTCTCGGGTTCTCGTCTCTGCGTTACGCGGGAGCGGACAACATGCTCGGTGTGCGCGAGGCGTACCGCGTACTCAAACGCGGCGGTTTCGTATTCTCGATTGAGAACGAACACGAGGATCCGCAACTCGTACAGCGCGTGTTCGACCTGTGGGGGCGCGAGAATTGGTTCCGCGCGAACAATATGACATGGCGCGAACGCTTTGAGACTGTGGGATTCAAGATCGAGCGCGAGATACCGCACTCGCGGCGCGTCGCGGACACGGATTGGGAACTCGGCGAGGTCGCCGCATCGTTCGGACTGCACATAGCCGTGAAAAACACGGCGTACGTCCTGCGCAAACCATAACGGGAGGGTCTATGACCGAGATTTTACTCATTCGCCACGCCGAAGCCGAGGGCAACGCGACGCGGCGTATCCACGGGCAGTACGACAGCCTGCTCACGTCGCGCGGACTGCAACAAGTCGAGCGTTTGCAGTCGCGTCTCGGCGCGATACATATCGACGCGGTGTATTCCAGCGACCTGTACCGCGCGCGCAAAACGGCGTCCGCCGCGTACCGCCCGCACATACTCTCGCTGCACACCGACACGCGGCTCCGCGAGGTCGACATGGGCGAGTGGGAGGACGTGACGTTCGCCGACGCTGCCCGCGGCGACCCCGAGCAGTGGTTCAACCTCAACGGCGATATATGGAACTGGCGCGTCGCCGACGGTGAGCAGCACGCGGACGCACTGTTTCGCATCGGCGAGGTGATGCGCGAGATCGCGGAGATTCACGACGGACAGACCGTCGCGGTGTTCACGCACGGCATGATCTCTCAGATTTTCTTCGGCGACATACTCGGCGTGACCGACCGTTTCGGAAAAATCGACGTACCCCACACGGACAACACCGCCGTCTCGCGCGTGATATACGACGGCGGCGCGTTCAAAATAGACAGAGCGAACGACGTGTCGCACCTGCCTGCCGAACTCAGCTTGTCCGCACAGCGCGAAAAAATCCGCGCCGCCGTCGCGCGCGACCGTTTCGACATGCGCTATGTCCAAACCGACGCGTTCGAGTACCGCGCGTACCTCGACGACGACGAGACGGGGCTGATCGCGCTCGACCCGACTATCGGCACGGACGGCGCGGGCGTTATCGAGCGGTACGAACTGCGTCCCGAGTGGCGCGGGCGCGGTCTCGGTATTCAACTGCTCGGACAGGCTATCTCGACGTACCGCGCGCTCGGACGCGACCGTCTGCGCGTCGAAAATCCCGCCGACGCCGTCGGATTTTTTGAGAAACTCGGCTTCACGCGCACGTCGGACGGCGCGTTGGAACGCAACATCTCGGTCAGTGTGGCGAACCGTGACTATTGACTTTCTGCCCGTCTCGCGCGACGAGATGCGCAAACGCGGCTGGTATTACTACGATTTTCTCGTCGTCACGGGCGACGCGTACGTCGACCACCCGAGTTTCGGTGCCGCCGTAATCGCGCGCGTACTCGAAGCGGAGGGCTACCGCGTCGCGATGCTGGCTCAGCCGAGATTCGCGGACGCGTCGGACTTCGCGGACATGGGCAAGCCGCGCTACGGCGTATTCGTCGGCGCGGGCAACCTCGACTCGATGGTCGCGCACTACTCCGCCGCGAAAAAACCGAGACGCGAGGACTTCTACTCCCCCGGCAAGCGCGCGGGATTGCGCCCTGACCGCGCGAGCGTCGTCTACTGCACACTCGCGCGCGACGCGTTCCCCGACACGCCGATCATTCTCGGCGGATTGGAGGCGAGCCTGCGGCGATTCGCGCACTACGACTACTGGTCGGATCGCGTACTGCCGAGCGTCCTCGCCGATTCGGGCGCGGATTTGCTCACCTACGGCATGGGCGAGACCGCGACGATCGAGATAGCGCGGCGGCTCTCGAAACACAAGCACGTAAGTGAGATCACCGACATTCGCGGCACGGCGCACATCACGCAAAATCCCGAAAACTGCGCGTTCCCGCACGTAGAAATCGCGTCGTTTGAGACCGTGAGCCGCGACAAGCGCGCGTACGCCGAGGCGGGCATGACGGAGTACGACGAACACGACCCCGTGCGCGGCAAGGCGATTATTCAACCGCACGGCGATGCGTTTCTCATCGTCAACCCGCCGCAGATGCCGCTGACAACGCTCGAGTTTGACCGCGTGGCCGAGCTGCCGTACGTGCGCGATTGGCACCCGATGTACGCACCGCTCGGCGGCGTTCCCGCGATTGAGGAGGTCAAATTCAGCGTCATACACAATCGCGGGTGTTTCGGCGCATGCAATTTCTGCTCGCTCGCGTTCCATCAGGGGCGCATGGTCACGGCGCGCAGCCACGAATCGCTCGTGCGAGAGGTGACGCTGCTCACGAAATTCCCCGATTTCAAGGGGTACATCCACGATGTCGGCGGTCCTACCGCGAATTTTCGCCGCCCGTCGTGCCAAAAGCAGCTCAAAGACGGGCTGTGCGCGAACCGCAACTGCCTGACCCCCGAGCCGTGCGCGAATCTCGACGCTGACCACTCGGATTACCTGAAACTCCTGCGCAAACTCGCGGCGATCCCCGGCGTTAAGAAGGTGTTCGTGCGCTCAGGCGTGCGGTTCGACTATCTGATGCTCGATAAGAGCGGCGAATTTTTCGCGGAACTCGTTAAAAATCACATCTCGGGACAGCTCAAAGTCGCGCCCGAACATTGCATCGACGGCGTTCTCGCGTACATGGGCAAGCCTCCGCACGCCGTGTACTCGCGGTTCATCGAGCGGTACGCCAAACTGAACACGAAGTACGAAAAACGTCAATTTCTCGTGCCGTACCTCATCTCGTCGCACCCCGGTTCGCGGCTCACCGACGCGGTCGCACTCGCGGAGTACCTGCGCGACAACGGCACGCAACCCGAACAGGTGCAGGACTTCTACCCCACACCGGGTACGCTTTCGACGACGATGTACTACACGGGGCTTGACCCGCGCACGCTTGAACCCGTGTACGTGCCGCGCAGTACGAAAGAAAAGGCGATGCAGCGCGCGCTGCTGCAATACAAACGCCCCGACAAGCGCGCGCTTGTGATTGACGCGCTGCGCACAGCGGGGCGCGACGACCTGATCGGCTACGGCAAACGGTGCCTTGTCCGCCCGTTCGATAAAAACAGCGATTACAGAAAAATCAAAAAGTGAGAATCGTGGTAAAAGATGAAACGCATTTTAATAATATTGTTGTTCGCCGCGCTGCTGCTCGGCAATTCTTCGTGTGCGAAAAACGGCAAAACACCCGAAAATTCGCCGCCGCCCGACACCTCAACCGCCAATCCGCAGGTGCCGAGT
>JAISJJ010000119.1 GCA_031261585.1 Oscillospiraceae bacterium | reverse complement strand
AGCGTACCGTCCGCGTGACCCGGCGCGGGGTGGACGACCATGCCGCGCGGTTTATCCACGACGATCACGTCGTCGTCCTCGTATTTCACGTCGAGCGCGATATCCTGCGCCTCGGCTGTCGCGGATATCGGCTCGGGCAATATTATATTGTATACCGCGTTCGGTGTGACGCGGTGATTCTTCGTGAGTACCGCGCCGAGCAGCGTCACGCCGCCCGATTCGATGAGCCGCGCGGACTGTGAACGCGTCAAATCCGTGCGCCCCGCGACAAAAATGTCGAGCCGAACGCCTGCGTCCGACTCGTTCGCCGCCACCGTCAAGGTTGCTTCTTCGGCGGCACATAGTCGCGCATACGCCGCTGGATATCGTACTCTTCGAGTATGCTCGTCTCGCTCAATTCCGCGTCGCTGAGCCGCAATGACGCGGGGATTTCAATCTCAGGTTCAGGTTCCGCCACAGGCGTGGGTTTCGGTGCGGGTTTCTGTTTGACCGCTTCGGTCGGTTTCGCCACTCGGGGGAGGACTTTCGTGTCGGACGATGCGGGTGCCGTCGGTGCGGACTCGCCCGTCTCAGCACTCTGACGCTCGGCGCGCAGACGCTCATCCGCTTCAAATTGCAGAACAGAGCGGCGTTCGGTACGCGCCGTGCGCCGTGACGCTATTATATAGTGTGCCGCGAACAGGATAACGCCCGCGACGACGAAGATGTCCGCGATGTTGAACACGGCGAAGTTCACAAACGTAAGCTCGAACATATCGACGACGTAACCGCTCAGCACGCGGTCAATCAAATTGCCCACCGCGCCGCCGAGAGCCATAGCCGCACCGACGCGCCCGAGCGAGCCGTGCCTGTACCGCAGAATCACGGCGATGAGCGCGGCTGTCGCGACGACCGTCAGCCCGACGAGCACCCAGCGCATACTCGGACTGTCGAGCAGCGAGAACGCCATGCCCGTGTTGTGAACGCGCGTGATCTGCGCGATACCGGGGATAAACGTCCACTTGGTGCCGATATCGACGTTCGACGTGACCCACCATTTCACAAGGCGGTCAGCGGCAATGATGACGAGCGAAAAGACGAAATAAAGCATTTATCATTCCTTTGACAGAAGTTAGATGTGAGAGGTGAGAGGTTAGATGTTGGAGGTTAGAGGTTGGGGCGGGGACGGGGACAAACACCGCCGCTTGCGAGCGGCACCCCCTTTGCGAAAGGGGGCAGGGGTTGGACGGGGACGGGGAGGACGAGAGACGTTGGAACGGCAGGACTTTTGGAACCCACGTCCTAAGTCCCTCGTCCCCGCCCCCTTTCGGAAAGGGGGTGCCGTCCGCAGACGGCGGGGGTTTGTCCCGCGTCCAAACGTCCCCCCGTTCTAACCTCTGACCTCTACCCTCTAACCTCTGCTCGGCATCTCGGGCATAGTCCGTTCTCGTCCGTTTCCTCCGAGTGGTTCCAGCAGCGCGGGCATTTCGGGGCGGTGCTGGGTTCGACGGTTATCGCGTCCGTGTCGGCGTAGTGTACCGCCGAGACTATGAACAGCGCGGCGAGATCTGCGTCCGATTTGTGCTTTTCGGGGATTGTGACGACGGCTTCGAGGGATTTGCCGATTTTTTTGTCCGCGCGCGCGAGTTCAAGCTCTTTGTTCACGAGGTTGCGCAACGTCAGCAGCTTATCCCAGTTCGCCGTCTCCTCTGCGGTCAGCTCATGCGCCGCCGAATAGTCGGGCAGGTCGTTCAGCATGACGGATTCGGTGTTTGCGCCGCTCTCGTGGGGCATTGCCGCCCATATCTCCTCAGGCGTGAAAGCGAGAATCGGCGCGAGCATACGCACGAGCGCGTCGAGAATCGTAAATATCGCGGTGCGCGCCGACTTGCCCGATTGCGAATCGCGCGCGTCGCAGTACAGGCGGTCCTTTATCACGTCGAGGTAGAAGTTCGACATCTCGACGGCGCAGAAATCGTGAATCCCGTGGAAAATCGTGTGGTATTCGTACCGCTCGTACGCGTCGCGCACGCGTTTTACGAGCGCGTTCAGGCGCGACACCGCCCAGCGGTCGAGCGGCTGCATATCGGCGAACGGCGTGAGGCTGTTCGGGTCAAAATCGTTCAGGTTGCCGAGGATATACCGCGCGGTGTTGCGGATTTTCAGATAGATGTCGCTGAGCTGTTTCAGGATATCCTTGGATATGCGCACGTCCGCGCGGAAGTCGGAACTCGCGACCCACAGGCGCAGAATGTCCGCGCCGTACTCGTTGATCACCTCGTCGGGCGCGACGGCGTTGCCCGCCGATTTGTGCATCGCGCGCCCCTGTCCGTCCACCGTCCAACCGTGCGTCACGACGATCTTGTACGGCGCGATACCCTGCGTCGCGATGCTCGTGAGCATACTCGACTGGTACCACCCGCGATACTGGTCGGGTCCTTCGAGATACACGTCGGCGGGGTACGTGAGTTGCGGGAACTGCGCGGAATTTTGCAGCACGGCGGCGTGTGACGAACCGCTGTCGAACCAACCGTCGAGCGTGTCGGTCTCCTTCGTGAAGTGCGTGCCGCCGCAATGCGGACACGTGAAGTTTTGCGGCAGAATGTCCGCCGCTTCAAGCTCGAACCACGCGTTAGACCCGCGTGTGCCGAACAGTTCGGCGACAGCGTCCGTCGTCGCGGCGTTGCATATCGGCTTGCCGCAGTCGTCGCAGTAGAACACGGGGATCGGCAGACCCCAATGGCGTTGCCGCGAGATGCACCAGTCGGAGCGTTCGCGGATCATGCTGACCATGCGGTCGCGCCCCCACTCGGGCGTGAAATACACACTCTGCGTTTGTTCGCAAGCCAAATCCTTGATAGCGTCCACGCTCGCGAACCACTGCTCGGCGGCGCGGAAGATGATCGGATTCTTGCACCGCCAGCAGTGCGGATACGAGTGCGTTATGCGCTCGGACGCCAAAAGCGCGCCCGACGACTGCAAATCCGCGAGTATCGCGGCGTTCGCCTTTGAATAGTGCTGTCCCGCGTACGCGCCCGCCTCGTCGGTCATGATACCGCGCTGGTCAACGGGGACGATGATGTCGATCTTGTACTTACGGCACACCTCGAAGTCGTCCGCGCCGAACCCCGGCGCGGTGTGAACGCAACCCGTACCCGTCTCGGTCGTGACGTGATTGCCGAGTATTATCAGACTGTCGCGCCCGTACAGCGGGTGTATCGCGGTCTGCCGTTCGAGTTCGCGTCCGAGCTTTTTGTCCGTTATCTCATAGCTCGCGAATCCCGCCTTTTGCGCGACGGTCTCGACGAGCGCGTCCGCGATGATGTACGTCTCCGCGCCGACCTTGACGAACGCGTATTCAAGCTCGGGGTTCAGGCATATAGCCAAATTCCCCGGGAGCGTCCACGTCGTCGTCGTCCATATCACGTAATACGTGTTCTCATACGATGTCGCCGCGAACTTGACGTAGATCGCGTCGCACGGGTCGTCGGCGTACTCAATCTCGGCTTCCGCGAGCGCGGTCTCGTCCGACGGGCACCAGTACACGGGCTTCAAACCCTTGTAGATGTACCCTTTTTCGTACATCGCGCCGAACACGCGAACCTCTTCGGCTTCAAACCTCGGGTCCATCGTGAGATACGGGTGATCCCAGTCGCCGAGCACGCCGAGACGCACGAACTGCGCCATCTGCCGCTCGACATAGTCGGTGGCGTAGGCGTGGCACGCGTTGCGGAACTCCGCGACGCTCAGGCTCTTGCGGTCGAGCTTCGTTTTTTTGATGATCGCGGACTCGATCGGCAGTCCGTGGTTGTCCCACCCGGGGACATACGGACTGTACCACCCCGTCATGTTGCGGTGGCGCACGATGATGTCCTTCAATATCTTGTTCATCGCGGTGCCGATATGGATATCGCCGTTCGAGAACGGCGGTCCGTCGTGCAGCACGAACGGCGGCTTACCCGCGTTGCGCTCCATGATGCGGTCGTAGATGCGCCGCTCGGTGAAATCCGCGAGCATGGCGGGTTCGCGCTTCGCCAGTCCCGCGCGCATCGGGAAATCGGTTTTCGGGAGATTTAATGTGGCGTTGTAGTCGGTCTTATCAGGCATTTTATATAGTATATCCTTGTCACTCAAAATCGACGTCTACCGCGTCGTCGTCGGTCTCTCCGCTGTAATTGTAGCCGAATTTGAGGTTCTCAAAATCGAACTTGCGCAACGCGGCTTCGGTGTCGTCCTCGGGTTCCGATTCCGTCGTGGCGGGCGGCTCGGGCTTTGTCGGTGCAACGGGCGCGCGACGCGCCGCCGTCTCCCCGATATCAATTTTCAGGTCGCGCACATTTTTCAGGAACGACAACTGCTTCTCCGCGATCTGCTGAGCTGCCGCAACGAAGTCGGCGGTCTCCGCGACGACGAGACGCAGCCGCTCCTCCTCCTGCGCGAGATGGGAGGCGGATGCCTGCTGGTGCTTCTTGATGTCCGCGTCCGCCTCGGCGAGCATCGCCTGTGACACGCGCTGTGCCTCCGCGACGATCTCCTCGCCGCGTTTCTGCGCCGTGAGCAGTGCCGCGCGCATGTTGTCCTCCGTGGCGCGGTACTCCTCGACCTTTTGGACGAGCAGCTTGATTTTTTGTTCCAGCACAGCGTTCTTTTTATACAGTTCACTGTAATCAGCGGAGACGTTCGCGAGGAATTCGTCTACGTCCGCCTTGTGGTAACCGCCAAATGTGTTCTGAAATTCACGGCTTGTGATCTCCGCGGGTTGCAGCATGGCAATCTTTCCCCTTAACAATAATATGTCTGTAATTTTGCGATTTTTGCGTCAGTCGATGCGCTCACCGACCTGTTGTGTTGCGAGACCTGCGGCGTGAACAACGGCGGGCGATTGATACCCCTCGGGGCACAGGTAATCGCCCCTACGCGCCCCGCAACTCTCGTCCTAACTGTTAATTGTTAACTGTTAACTGTCAAAGTTGTTTGCTCGACTCCTCGATCAGCGTTGCGGGGTCGTCGAACATGCGGACGTTCTTCGGCGTTATCACGTACACGAGTTCGGCGACGCGCTCGGGTGTCGCGTCGAGCGCGAACGCGGCTCCGCTCATGAAATCGAGGACACGGCGCGCGAGTTCAGTGTCCGACTGCTCAAAGTTCACGATAATCGCGCGCCCGTCGCGCAGGTTGTCGACGATAGCCGCGCTGTCACGCCGAAACTCCTTGGGCGCGACACGCACGACCTCGAGCGTCGCCGTCACGGGTACGCGCTCGTACGTCGTGTTGCCCGAGTACGCGGATTCGCGGCGCGGGGTGTACGTCGGCTGCGGTGTCGTCCCGCGCGGCACGTAGCCCGAACCCGACGGCTCGGGTTCGCGGCGCGTCGGCGCGGGTTCACGGTACTCGCGGGTGTCGTAATCGTAGCCGTCCTCGTCCTCGTCGCCTATCGGTTTGAAGAAGTCCTTAAAAATGTCGCGAAAAGCCATTATATATACAATCTCCTTGTAAAGTTTTCATATTCACTCAGGTCGCTGCAAGGTATCACGCGCCCCAAATATCGCGCTGCCGACGCGAACCATCGTCGCGCCTGAGCGTATCGCGGCGGGATAGTCCGCGCTCATGCCCATGGATAAAATACGCATAGCTATATTATCGTATTTTTTTGCCGAAATGTCAACAAAAAGGTTTCGCATTTCATCAAAATATTGCATAGTCAGCGTTTCTTCGACATCTGCGGGCGGTATCGCCATCAGCCCTACGACACGTAAGTTACTTGAATGTTCAGCAATTGCAAGGGCTTCACCGATCATCTCGGGCAAAAACCCCGATTTTTGCGTCTCACGCCCGATGTTCACCTCGATCAGCACATTTTGGCAAATTTCGAGCGAAACCGCGCGCGCGGCGACGGATTGCAGCAACTCCGCGCTGCCGACGGACTGTATCAGGTCACATTTGCCGACCACGTCGCGCACCTTGTTGCGTTGCAGATGACCGATGAAGTGCAGCGGCGCGCCAATGTACGCACCGTCGGCGAGCTTCGCGGTCATCTCCTGAACGCGGTTCTCGCCGATAGCGTCCGCGCCCGCGCGTATCGCTTCGCGCACACGGGCGGCATCGTTCATCTTCGCGGCGGCGACGAGCGTTATATCACGCGGGTCACGCCCCGACGTCAACGCAGCTTCGGCGACGCGCTCACGCACGCGCTTTATGTTGTCGGCGATGGACATTGCGGCAAATCCCCCCCTGCTGTTGCTGATGCAGTGCGCACCATGCGTTTCCCTGTCGTTCAGAGCACCCTACTGTCATTCAGAGCGAAGCGAAGAATCCCCATGATTACCGATTCATCTTGCGGTTTCACCGCAGACAATGCTCTGCGTTTCGCAACTCTGTCCGCGCTCGCCGCGCGGCGTTACTTTCCGTCGGGGGAAAGTAACCAAAGCCCGTTGGAGGGAACGCACCGCGCCCTTCTCGCTTCCGTGAGACGCGAGAACGGCAGCGGCGGCG
>JAISJJ010000118.1 GCA_031261585.1 Oscillospiraceae bacterium | reverse complement strand
CGCCGCCGCTGCCGTTCTCGCGTCTCACGGAAGCGAGAAGGGCGCGGTGCGTTCCCTCCAACGGGCTTTGGTTACTTTCTCCCGACAGAAAGTAACGCCGCGCGGCGAGCGCGGACAAGCTATCGAAAAGCTGAGCATAGCCCGCGACGCATGTCGCGCGTAATATCAAGGGGATTCT
Organism: Oscillospiraceae bacterium; assembly: GCA_031261585.1. Classification (GTDB taxonomy): domain Bacteria; phylum Bacillota; class Clostridia; order Oscillospirales; family Oscillospiraceae; genus JAIRRO01. The sequence goes on along the minus strand of JAISJJ010000118.1, from coordinate 18,496 downwards.
TCGCAGGCTCAGAATGACAGGTGTGGGCAAGTCGTGCGCGTGAGATTCTTCGCTTCGCTCTGAATGACAGAGTTGTGCTCAGCGAGAAAGCAGGGGCGATGTGGACATCGCCCCCTACGCGGACGCGTGCGGCGCATTATCAATATATATGGAGGTGCTTTATGACCGAAGTCTTGCGCGGTTGGATTCTCGGCATCGTCGGCGCGGCGGTGGTGACGGCTGTCGTGCTCGTTGTGTCGCCCGATACGCGCGCGAAGAAAGTGGTTGCGGTTGTGTGCGGATTCATGATGATCATCGCGCTGCTACGCCCAGTCGAGGGGTTCGATTACGGCGGTTTCAAGCTGAATTTCGCGCGGTTGCAGCAACAGGCGCAGGATTTCACCGAGCCGCTGAACGCAGTCAACGAAAACCTCACAAGCGCAATCATAGAGGAGCGTTACGCCGCATATATTTCGGACAAGGGCGCAACACTCGGCATCTCCGACCTGGCCGTGACCGTCGAAGCGGAACTGTACGTGGACGGATTTTGGTACCCGAACCGCGTCTTTGTCACGACAGAAGCGGACAAATCCCTGCGCGACAAGCTCGCGTACGAAATTGAGGCGGGCTTGGGTATCGCGTCGGAGGAGTTGAGTTGGGGAGACACGAATGACTAAACTGAGAGAGTACATCAGCGGCGTGGTCAAGCGCGGCGGTTGGCGCGTCGCGGTCGCCGTCGGGTTGCTGTTCGGCATCGTCTTGTTGCTGCTGCCGTCGGGCGGCGGATCAAATTCGGCGCAATCCGACGCCGTGACACCGACACCCGTTCCCGCCGTCTCAATCGCGGACACGGAGACGCGGTTCGCGAACGCACTCGCGCAGATCGCGGGCGCGGGGCGCGTCACGGTGGTGCTGACGCTCAAATCCGACGGCTACACCGAACTCGCGACCGACCGCGAGTACACAGAGCGCAACACGTCGAACGGCACCGATAAGACGCAGAGCGCGGACACTGTGACCGTCAACGCGGGGTCGTCGCAGCAGACACCGATAATCGTGCGCCGCAATTACCCCGAGTTTCAGGGCGCGCTCGTCGTCGCGGACGGTGCGGACGACCCGACCGTGAAGCTCGAACTCACCCGCGCGATAGCCGCGCTCACGGGTCTCGGCACCGACCGCGTGACGGTCACGAAAATGCGCAACAATCCGTAAATCAACAATCTTGGAGGATATATCTGAACATGAAACAGTTCAAAAGAAACGCAGTCATAGTCACGGTCGTGCTGTTCGTATGCGTCGCCGCGTACCTCAACTGGTCGTACGGCAAGCAGGACGACATAGCCGCCAACGGCACCGACGACCCGCTGACGGGCTACGTCACACCCGCCGATAATACAGGCGACCAACCGAGCGGCGGTCTGTTCTACGAGGGCGACAACGGCAAGACGCAAACCCTCGCAACGTACTTCGCCGAGGCGCGTTTGAGCCGTCAACAGGCGCGCGACGCCGCCGTCGAGACACTCGCGACCGTGCAAAACGCGTCTGGCGCGTCGCAGGAGGTCGTCAACGCCGCGTTGGAGAAGATCATGACGATCGCGACGTACAGCCAGACCGAGGCGGAACTGGAAACGCTGATCAAGTCTAAGGGTTTTTCCGACTGCGTGGTGTTCATCTCGGAGTCGGGCGTGAAGATCACCGTTCCCGGTTCGTCGCAGGGCTTGTCGGCGGTCGATGTGGCGAAAATCACCGAAATTGTGACGACCGAGACGGAGTTCACCGCGTCGCAGTTGAAGATCGTCCCCGTAAAGTAGCGTTTGCGGCAATATGAGCAGGGCGGGGATTGACCCCGCCCTTTGCGTGTGTGACAGACACTCTCTTTAATATTTTGTCACATTCTCCGAAAAAACGTGTTGCAATCTGCGCAACCTTCGTGTATAATCGCTATATAAAAGAATCGCAACGCGAAGTGAAGCAAGGTTGCGCCTTGCGAACGAATAAATTAAAAAGGAGAATCACATGGCATACAAACCGAATCTCGCCGAAACGCCGTTCGGCAGACGCGATTCGCGCCACATGGTCGTCGATCAGGGCGGCACACTCTGGCTCGCGCTCGCGTCGGAGGCGGCACCGTCACTTGTGCCGACCGCGCCGCGCCCCGCGGGTCTGTTCGAGATCAACGCGCTGCGCGACGGCAAACCGCTCCCGTATACCTACGACGCGGACGACGCGACGATCACGATCAGCGCGGCTGACGCGACCATCGCAATCACGCACGACACGGCGACAAACGCTCTGCGGTTTGAAGCGCACAACGTGACACTGCGGCTCGACGGCAAAAATCCCGCGGGTGTCTCATCGACGAACAAGCCGAACGGCACCGAGGTCAACATCGGCGGCGGCAAGTACTTCTTCATCGCGCCGCGCGGCACGATCAGCTTCGACGACACGTGGGTGCTCGCGTCGTTCGGCTCCGTCACGCCGATTCTCGACGTCGCACCCGACGCCGACGGCAAGGTCGAGCTGATCGCGTACGACCTGCCCGCCGACACGGTTCCGCCACCCGTCACCAAGACGTTCGGCGAGTGCATTCTGCAAAACAAAGCCGATTTCGCGGCGTTCTCCGAACTGCTGAAAGACGGTCTGTCCGACGAGGTGAGGTACAAAATCTGGCTGAACTCGAAAAAGCTCGCGAACGGTCATTGGTGCATCACCCCGAACCGCGTCATATCAGCGGCGACGACAGCGGTGCAACAGGCGATTGCGTCACTCGCATTCAAGGACGGCGACGCGTCAATCGACGTGCTGCTCTCGATCCCCGAAGCGTCTCCCCCGCTCCACGGCTACGTTGCCGCGAAACTGCTGAAATCGGGCGCGTCCGCGTCCGGCGCGTCGCGGCTCGCGCTCGCGAAAGAGCTTGAGCGCGCGAAAAAGTGGTGGGACGCAAACCGTTGGTACCCCGGCGGTTACTATTACGCGTACCGTTTTGAGACGGGCTTTGACAACCCGCCCGACTTCCGCGACAACGGTTACGCGCCTGACGCGGAGCTTGCCGAGCTTGTCGCGCTGCATCAGACGGTTATCGACGCGCTGATTGACAATTCCGTCGATCTGTCGGCGGATATCGACCTCACGAAATTCGTGTCCGACGGGTTGATTGCGGAAATTCTCAAGGAGGTGAAATAACATGTCGAAATCACAGGTGAAATTCGGAACTCACGAGAAGTTCCCGCTGATCCGCGCGCCGTTCGCGCGTCGCGGCAGCGTCTACTACGTCTATGAGGACTTCTACAAACACGGACAACTCAAATTCGGCATGGCGAAACACGCCGAGATGATCTCGGGTACGGACTTCTTGTTCGACATCGAGTTCTTGGCAAACGGCATCCCCGTGCCGTACGAGTATTACGCCGACGAGGGTTCAATCAAACTCACGCACGGGTACCGCTGGGTCGAGATCGCGATAACAGACCGTCAGCACCTGCGCGTGCGCGGGTATGAGGCGGGCGTGCGTTTCACGCTCAATTCCAGTAACGGCAACGGCGCGCGCGCGCTGCGCGGTACGCGTTCGCTGAAAGACGTGGGCTGGGAGACGGAGTTCGGCAAGTACGGCAAGCTGAATTTCGTGCCGATCGTCGGCTCGCTGCACATCGAGTCGCCGTACTCCTACGAAAAAGGCGTGTACGAGCGCGCGGAGTTCGAGTTCATCGCCGACGCGAAAACGCGCACGTTCGACGGCGCGATTCACGAGTACGACGGCGACGAGCTGTACCCGTTCGGCGAGTACGAGCCGTTCGACAAGCTCGTTGCGGACAACAAGGCGGACTTCGCCGAGTTCAAAGCAAAATATCGAAAGGTCGCAAAGGGCTACGAACAGGCGGCGGACTACGCGATTTACACCGTCTGGAGCTACCGCATCAACCCGCGCGGCTACATCAAGTCGCCCGCGATCATGTTCAGCCTGCAATGGGCGATTGTCGCCGCAAGTTGGCAGCAGTCGTACAACGCGATGCCGATGCAGCGCGACTTAAAAGAGGCGTGGCGGCAGATTTGCCTGATGTTCGACTATCAGGACGAACGCACGGGACGCGTGGACGGCATGCTCGCGTTCACGGGCGCGGCGGCGTCTATGCAGCCGCCGTTCCAGGGGTTCGCGCTCGAATTTATCCTGCGCAACGTCGGCGACGACTTCATCTCGGCGGAGGAAGCCGCAAAGATGTACCCGAAGTTCGCGCGCTGGGTGAACTACTGGACGACGTACCGCAACGCGGGGCGCGGCGACGATGTGACCGCGATTTTCTCACCGCACGAGTCGGGCTGGGACGACGCGTCGAACTTCCAAGACGGTTTCCCCGCGAACGACCCGAACAACCTCACGTTCCTCGTGCTGCTCATGGAGTGCGTCGCGTTGCTCGCGAAAAAAGCGGGCGATATCGCGGTGTCCGACGAGTGGTACGCGCGTGCGAACAAACTCACGCAGACGATTATCGACGAGTTCTGGGACGGCGAAAAGTTCGCCACTATGGTCAAGGGCAAGCGCGTTGATTCGATGAGCCTTGCGGACTTCCAGCCGATAATCCTCGGCAAGCGTCTGCCGCAGCACATCATCGACAAGGTTGCGGAACGGGTTCTCGCCCCCGGTGAGTGGCTGACGGAGATCGGTCTCGCGTCGGAGAGCATGAAGTCGCCGCTCGTGACGTTCGGTATCAGCTTCGTGTGCGGGCGCGTCGTCGCGCCGCAGAATATGATCATCGCCGTCGGGCTTCAAGCTGCGGGCAAGCAGAAAGAGGCGGAGATCATCGCGCGCCTGTTCTGCGACAACGTCAAGGAAAAGGGTATGATCCTCGGCTTCGCGCCGTACGACCACTTCCCGCTCACGGGCGAACCCGCGCCCGACCAACCGATGCCGTTCGCGACAGACGGCTGGCCGTGGACGACATGGTGCGCCAACGGCTTCCTGACCCTCGCAAGCAGCGTGATAGACGCGTAATATAGACGCATAATTTTGTAGGGGCGTGTCTACCCGCCCTTGCACTTTGCAACACAAACAAACAGGACGGGGATTACGGCAAAACCGTAACCCCCGTCCCTAACTGTTAATTGTTAATTGTTAACTGTTAATTGCAATCATCGCGGCGTACCGAATACCTGCGTCGCGTAGTACTTGTACGTTGACGACGCATTATAGGCGAATCCGACGCCGATCTCTGCGAAATCGGATAACATCGCGCCCCTGTGTCCCGCAGAGTTGACCCACTGGTCGAGCATTTCTATGGCGATACCCGACGGATTGGCGACGATATTCTCCCCCGCGCTCCAATATGAATACCCCGCCGCACTCATGCGGTCCCACGGCAACAACCCTTCGAGGTTGGTGTGGTCGAAATAATTCTTCGCGCCCATATCCGCGCTGTGCGCACGGGCGACTGAACTGAGCGTGCTGTTCCACGCGTACGGCGCGAGACCGTGCAGTCCGCGAAACGCGTTTGTCGTCTCGTAGATGATGATCTCCGACACCGCGTTGCCCTCGATGCCGAACATGCCGAGCGTTTTCGCGTAGACGCGGTTGCCCTCGTTCTTGTCCTTGTACTGTGTGAACGTACCCGTCGCGGTCAGATTGTAGTTCGTGTACACGCCCGTAAGTTTGCCGTTTTTCACCGCGAGCATCGTAAACTCCGCGTACGACCCGTAGAATCGGTACTGCGCGGTACCCTCGGCGATGCGGTACGGCTCGCCGAGTATGGCTTCCGCCGCCGCGACGGTGCCGCCGATGCTGATACCGCCCAGCGGTGCCGCGCTCGACGATGTTTCCGCACTTGTCGGTGCCGCGCTTGACGAGGTCGGCGCGTCGGACGACGTTGACTCGCTCGACGATGTACTTGTCTCGGATTCACTCGATTCGCTCGACGACGAACTCGCGCTCTCACCGTATGTCCTGCCCGACACGCGCGACGTGGGGTCGACGAGACGCATGAAGATTGTCGCGGCTTCCGAGCGGATTATGCTGCTATTCGGGGCGAATCGCCCTGTGTCGTCGTTGCCCGTGAGAATACCCGCCGCGTAAAACGCCGTGATCTCGCCGCTGTACGGCGTGGACGAGGACACGTCGGGCAGCGAGTTGACCGTGTTCTGCGAGGGCAGATCCACGGCTCTCAGGAGCTTCGACCACGCGTGAACCATCTCCGCGCGCGTGAGCGGCACCGTGAGACGGTTGTCAAACTCGTTGCCGATCAGCCCGTTCGCCTTGCAGTAGTCCACCGCGCCCTTGTACCACGGCGTGGTGTTCACCGCGACGGCGTTGACACTGCCCGTCGTGTAAATCGCGTGAATTTTCGCGGCGATTGTGAGTGCTTCCGCGCCCGTCAGCGACTCATCGGGTGCGAATCGCGTGTCCGACCTGCCGTTGATGATCGCGTAACCGTACGACGCCGCGACGGATTTGTAGTACCACGCGGTACTCGGCACGTCTCTGAACGAGTTGCCGTAACTCCTCACGACCTTGAAGTTGTCGAGCGACGCACCCGCCGCGTTCGTCGCGGACACGGATATCCCGATCAGCAGCGCGACCACGAGAATGATCGCCGACAGTCTTTTCAAACTTTTCATTATGTCTCCCTTTTGTGCGAATTTTGCCGTTAATTGTATGATTTTACTCCTAATGCGCGATAATGTCAATGGGTAAAAACGGCAACGGGTGCGTAAATGCGCCGATAACGAGGATTGTGAGCGCGATAAGCCCTTTGTAGGGGCGGGGTTTACCCGCCCTTTCGCGCAAAACACGCATAAGGGCAGGGTTCACCCGCCCTTTCGCGGTATTTCGGGATATGCGCAAGGGCGGGTTGACCCCGCCCCTACGATAACGCGAATCTGCAATATGCTACCGAATATATTTACATTTACCCCTTGACAAACGCTGTCTAACGGTGTAGACTGCACTCAGAGCCTACAATTGTAGACTGAAAGGGGTGCTCACATGGACGCTATCAAACTGCCTGACGCTGAGCTGCGGCTCATGAATATCATCTGGGAGCGCGAACCGCTGCCGTCGAGTGAACTCGCGAAACTCGCCGCCGACGCGCTGGGCTGGAAACGCACGACGACATACACAATTCTCAAACGCCTGTCGGAGCGCGGCGCGGCGCAAAACGTGGGCGCAATTGTCACCGCGCTCGTGCCGAAATCGGCGGTACAGCGCAGTGAGAGCCGCGAACTCTTGGAAAAGATGTACGGCGGTTCGCTCAAAGCGTTTCTCGTGAGCTTTCTCGGTGAATCGGGGCTGTCCGAGCGCGAAGCCGACGAGCTGAAACGCGTCATCGACGAGAACACGGGCGGTGGCGCATGACCGCGCTGTTTGTCGCGGTGTTCAACCTGAGCGTCACCGCGTCGGTAATCGCCGCTGTCGCGTTTCTCGTGCGCAGACTGCTGTCCAAACGCATGCCGCGCCTTATGATCTACGCGCTGTGGGCGTTCGTGTTGATACGGCTCATCGTGCCGTTCTCGTTGCCGTCGCGCGTGAGCGTGTTCAACGCGCCGATAATACCCGAGACGGTGCAGACGGGCGGCGACTGGTACACCCCAACGGACACGGTGCGCGAACCGCAGGTGATACCGCCCGCAATGGAATCCGTCACTCCCCCGCTCGTCGCCGCGCCCGTAACACCTGTCGCTGCAACGCCCGCACCGAAGCCGACAGACATCGCCGCGATTGTGTGGGTCTGCGGTGTCGGCGTGATGCTGCTGTACATCGCGGTGTCGTACACGATTGTCGCCCGAAAACTGCGCACGGCGGCAAAAACGCGCGAGAATATATACGTCTCGGACAACATTGAAAGCCCCATCGTGTTCGGACTGCTCCGTCCGCGCATATATCTGCCGCGCGGGATCGAGAGCGTATGCACGGCGGCTGAGATCGCGCACATCGTCGCGCACGAGCGCGTGCATATTCGGCGGCTCGACCACGTTGTCAAGCTGCTGTCGATGCTCGTACTCGCGGTGTACTGGTTCAACCCCGTGATATGGGCGGCGTTCATCGTCTCGAACCGCGACCGCGAACTCGCGTGCGACGAGCGCGTCATGAAACTCGCGGACGGCGATATCCGCGCCGAGTACGCGCGCTCACTCGTGAACATCGGGCTGAGTATCGGCAAATCCCGCGCGTTCGGCGCGCTCGCGTTCGGTGAGAGCGGCATAAAACAGCGTATCAAGTCCGTCGTCGGGTTCAAAAAACGCAAAATGTGGATCAGCGTCGCGGCGGTCGTCGTACTCGTCGCGGTCGGTGTCGCGTGTCTGACGCGCGCGGTGCCGCCGAAAACGTCACTCGGTATCACGGACGAGACGGAAATCCGTGTTCTATTGGTAAAATTTTATCTATACCCTCCGCAATACGATCTTGACGAGGAAGCGATGTTGGAGCAGGAGCGGCAGTCCGACGTAACGGCTCTGTTCGACGAAGAGACGATGCGCGAGGCACTCTCGCTCATAAAACTAAACCGATTTGTCGGCAACACGGGTACACCGCACACTTCCTCTGACGTGAGATGGGAGATATTCGCAGTTGCCGATGACAGAGCCGTTTTCGCCACGCTCGGTGGTTGGGACTGGGTTAATGAAGTCGGTATTAATAAGGGCAGAAGCATAAAAAACCCCACCGAGGTAATGGCTTTTCTCGAAGCCGCATACGTGAAAGCGTTGCGCGAACAAGCCGACACCGACACTGCGCCGCCCGTTATCTCCGCGCAACCCGACATCGTTCCGCTCACATACGACACCTCAGCGGACGCAACACCGCGCCGTCTCGTCGAGTTGGACGCGTCAACGGTACTCCGTAAGATCGCCGAGTTGGGCGACGTTGACCTCGGCGGCGGTCTGCGTCAGGTGTACTACCGCTCGTCCGAGGCGGAACTGCCCGACGTTGAGGTGTTCTCTTACTTGGAGTACGGCGGCAAGAAATACGCGCTCGGACATATCGGGTACGGCACGATAAACGACAGCCTGTTCCGCACAGACACTCCGCACCGAACGATGTGGGGCGAGTTCGCGGGCAACGGTCTGCCATATTTCGGGCTAATCAAGGCGTACGGCGCGAACTCCGTCGGCATCGCCTATTACGAGATGCTCGACGATGAAATCTACGCCGTTTTTGAGATTCCGATGGTCGGCATGTACCGTGATTTCGACGGCGACGGCGCGGACGAGATTATCAGCACGTTCAACCACTCGCCGAACGAGCTGTGGATATACAAGTACGACCGCGCGGGCAATCTGCTCCTGTCCACGGGTCTGAAAGAGTGCTTCGCCGCCTTTTCCGTAGAGTACTCCCCCGCCGACGGCATCTTTCGCACATACTTTGAAAACCCCGACAACATCAACGACGGCGACATACCGTACCTACTCGACGGCGCAAGCTACCGATACGACAACGCAACCGCGCGGTTTGTGATGGTTGACGGGTAGGCGCGGGGTTGGGTTTGGGTAATGTAAAAGAACGCACACGGTGCAACCTTTTGGGGTTGCGCCGTGTGCGTTTTTGGTGGGGGTGGGTGGGGGGGGCGACAATGAGCCGCCACCGCCTATTCGCGCACCCCGTTATACCACGCCGACGCGTCGTCCGCAATCGCGCGGAAACGCGGATCGTTGCGCACCGTGTTCCACACGTCATGGCTCAGTTGTATGCAGAAGCTGTCGAGCGGGTGCGAGTTCACAGAGTAACCGCAGTCGAAGCCGCGCACAAGTGCTGAGTGCGCGATGATGCGCATCCCCGACCACGAGAGCGGTGAGGTTCCATACCCGTAACTGAGGTATAATTCGCGCTCGCGCTGTTCCGCGTCGGCGTCCGCGTAGCCCGAGAACCACATGTCATTGTACGGGTACATTTTCAGCGACGCATACGACTTTTCGAGATTCGCAAGCGCGCTGTCCGTGTCGCCCAATCCCATGTCCGCCGCCGCGAGCCGATAATACGCGCTCTGCTGCCCCGCAAAACGCGCGTCGCCGTCGCGGGTATCGTCGTACAGCCACTCGTCGAGCGCGAACATCTTTCCGAGCAGATACTTCGCGCGCTCAAAGTCGCCGAGTTCCAACGCACGGCGCGCGTCCTCATGCAACGCTTGATCGAGCACGTAGTACAGCGACCAATACAGGTCAGCCCAATAGTCATTCTCCTCGTCGGACTCGAATTGCCGCGCCATCAGCACCTCTCGCGAGTTGCCTATCAGCGGCAACCGCTTTGCAATCTCACGCGCTTTGTCCTTCTCGCCGACGCGCAGATAGATAGCTATGAGCCGTTCGAGCGTGAATCCGTCGAGGTACGAGTACACGCTCGGCAGTTCAGCGCATTGTTCGGAGAGCCGTCGCGCTTCCGCGAGGTAATCGTCGGCTTTTTCCCCCTCGACCATGCCGTACCTGACGGGATTGTAGTACGATTGCGCGAGCCAATGCGTGATCTCGCGGTCGTTCGGGAACAGCGCGTGAGCCTCTGTCAGCACGTGGATTGCGCGGTCATAGTCCTGTGTGAGCGAGAAGTCCTGCCCCTGCTTGAACATTTCGTCGCGCCGCGCGTTGCTGCGAATCTCGTCCATGCCGACGAGTTCGTCGAGCGACACGTCAAAATACGCCGCAATCGCCGGCAGAATCTCCATGTCGGGGTACCCGTCGCACCGCTCCCACTTGGAAATCGCCTGGTTCGACACGCCGAGCGATACCGCCAATTCCTCCTGCGTCATGTCGCGTCCGCGCCGCAGACGTTTGAGATTTTCGCCGATTTTTATATTCATAAAGCCCTCAAAAAAAGTAGTAACAGTACTGTTCGAGAGCATTATAGCATCAATTTGCGGGGTGCGCAATAAACGCATTTTAGAGAATTATTCCACGATTCGTTGGATTGGCGCAGCTTGACGATTCCACGGAACGTGGATATTTGTCAAGAAAGCGTATGTGGACTTTTGCGCGCGATTGCTGTATGATTGACGCACGGTACCGAATGACAAAGACACCTGCGGTAATAACGAGACGCTGACCGATTGTGTCGCGCCGCCGCGAATACCCGCGTTAAGCAAGGCTTTGCCTTGCAAGCGGGGCAGCGGCGTACCCCGTGCCCGCAGGCACATTTAAACGGAGGATCACACATGCAAATACCAATCGGACAGAAAATCAGGGCATTGCGCCGTGAGCGCGATTTGACGCAGGAGGAACTCGCCGACATGCTCGGCGTATCGGTTCAGGCGATAAGTAAGTGGGAAGTTGGCGGCGGACTGCCCGACATCTCGCAATTGCCGCCGCTCGCGAGCGTGTTCGGCGTGAGCGCGGACGAACTGCTCGGAATCGACGTCGCGAACGAGGAAGCGGAGGTGCAGCGGCTCGTGGACGAGGTGTACGCACCCGTGTGGCGCGGCGAAATCGAAGAGGACTCGCAGGTGTACATGTTCGGCAAGTACCGCGAGTTGCTCAAACGCTATCCGGGCAACCTCAACATTCTCTCGTCGATGCTCGGCAACGGCGTGAACATTTACAGTTTTCAGCTCGACGACAAGCCCGAGGAAAAACCCGCGCTGCTCGAAGAAGTCGAGCAAATAGCGAACACGATTCTCACCCGCAGTCACGATGTGACGCAAATAATGGGCGCGCGGTTCTGGCTCCTGAGCCTGTACTGCGAGACGCGCGACTACGACAAGGCGGAGGAACAACTCGCGAAATTCCCCGTCGGCACGGACGGCGAGGTCTACGATACCAAGAATATGCGGAGCAGATTACTGTCCTCAAAGGGCGACTACGTCGCACTGCAAAAACACAATTCGGAGAACATCGCGCAGGAGGCGTATAAGCTGTTGCAGGAGATGGAGCAACTCGGCGGCGTTTATGTCGGGCTGAAACGCCCCGACGACGCGGAAACGGTGTACCACCAAAACATCGCGCTCTATGAACTGCTGTTCGGCGGCGAGGAGTGGGGTATTGCGGCGGCGACTGCCGTTGCGTATCAGTCGCTTTCGATGTGCTGCGCGCGGCGCGGCGACATAGATGGCGCGGTCGCTAACCTTGAAAAGCACTTCGGGTTAATGCTGAACGGGAACGCGCAGTGCGGCAAAATCACGCGCCGCACCTCGCCGCTGTTTTCGTGTATGGAGCAAGACCTCACAGGTATGGTCAGCGTGTACTACGACAAGGGCGATTTCCTCCGCGTCTTGGGGTACCCCGCGTACGACGCAATACGCGACGACCCGAGGTTTCGCGCGTTGTACGATTGGGTGGAGACGCTCGGGGTTGATTGAGCGCGTGCGGTGCGGCGGCGCAGTGTGCGCGACAGAAACCAATGCGAGTCACGAGTAGAACATCGCGCGTCTCGCGTCCTCGTAGGGGGCGATGTCTACATCGCCCCTGCTGTCATTCTGCACCGTCTTTTTCATTCTGAGCGCAGCAATGACAATAATAGTATTGATAACGCAATCAAAACGAAGTTGCTCATAGCTGTTTGTCCTCATCTGTATCTATCCGTTTGTATTCAAGTATATCACCGGGCTGACAGTCCAGAACGTCGCAAATGGCGTCAAGCGTAGAGAATCGAATTGCGCTTATTTTGCCTGTCTTGATGTTTGACAGGTTTACATTTGCAATCCCGACTTTTGCAGCGAGTTCCCCAAGCGATATTTTCCTGTCAGCCATCATTCTGTCAAGTCGTAAAATAATAGCCATTTTCTCCACCTCACAGCGTTGTGTCGCTCTCGTTTTGCAGCGCGCAACCATAGTCAAATATCAAGCACAGCACCCAAACGATTCCTGCCGCGAGGAACCCGACAACTCCCGTCACCACCCCCACGCAGAGCAAGGCAATCGCCAACCGCTTGAACTTCTGTACAACGTCCTCGCGGAACGGCGAACCGGTATCTCGCAAAGCCCTAAAGACACTTTTAGCGTGTGCCAACGCGACAATGGTGAATGCCGTCCGCAAAACATCGCCAAAGCTAAATTTCAAAAAGTCAAAGTTCGAAAGGTCAACACCGAATTTGCCCATAATAAAGACCGGCATATAGATTTTGAAATCCCCCAATTCGAACAGGAACGGCACCTCAATACTTTTTTCTCCGACTATTACGGTTTCAGTGTGAAGTGCCAGCACCGACATAAACCACGAAATAGCCTCTACTGCTCCGACTACGATGACCGCCACAAACGCGATTTTCAGCAGGATATATATAACCGTGCTGAAGCGTCTGATTTGCTCTGTGTGTTTTTCCATTGCGGAATCCACCTTTCAATATTTTTCCTGCGTCTGGCAGGACAAAAACATTATAGCACACAGATTAACGATAGTCAAGCGTTTTTTAACGAATATCATTAATTATTTTATTATTCTCATTTTGTCGTCCTCGGCAGCCAGTGTTTATGGTTATAAAGCAGTGCAAACCGCGAAAAAGGCCTTGACAAGGGCGACCCTGTTTGGTCGCCCTGTTGCGGTCTGCATTAAGTTATAACTCGTGATTCGCATAATCACTCGCCGCCGCGCATTCGCTCTGTCACCGCTTTGAATCGCGGATCGTCGCGGAACTGCTCAAACACGGGGATTGTCTCAAAGTATCCCGCTTGCCGCACGCTCAACGGCTCCGTGTAGTCCTTGCCTGCGCTTGAACGATTAAACACAAATCCGCGCAACGGCGGCGACGCGTACACATGAGTCTCAGGCTGATGGTCGTACTCGTGCGCATACGGCACGCATTGTTCAAGCGCGGACAGAGCCGCATCGCGGTCGCCGAGTTTAGCGTGCGCGACGGCAAGCCATTGGTATGTGTCGCACATGTTCACCGCGAGGTCAAGCGTTTCACCGTCATCGAAAATGTTTCGGAAACTCGCGATTTTGCGCTCGCACAGCGTAATCACCGCCTCAGGATTGTCCCACTCGAGAAAGATCAGGTGCATGAACTGCCAGTCGAGCGCGTCCGCCGTGTTCAGCAGATGGTTCTGCACGATGCGCCGCTTCTCGTCGCCGTCCTCCATGAAGTCGGGCAGAATGAGCTTGCTGTCCCACAGAAACGGCAGACCCTCCGCAATCGCGACGGCTTTCGCGCGCTCCCCGAGGTAATCGTACGCGTACGCCAACGCGCTCGTCACACGGTTGCGTATCCAACTCGTGGTGCAGCGGTCGAGTATGCGCTCGTAGATCTCTACGGCTTCAAGCGTGTTCTTGCGTTTTGCGTCGGGATCGCTGTCGTCCGTGTTATACAGAAACGTGAGCGAACCGGCAAGGCGGTACCAGACCTCGAAATTATTCGGAAAGTCGCGCACGCCCTGCCGCAGCAACTCGATATTCTCGGCGATTCTGCCGAAATGCGAATTATCGTTCACCGTGCTGAGTAGCGCGGTCACGGCTTCGTCGGAGCGCAGAGCGTCCATGCCGATCAGTTCGTCAACGGTAACGCCGAAAAAAATCGCGATCGTCGGCATTATCGTCATGTCGGGGTAGCCGTCGCCCCGCTCCCATTTGGAAACCGTCTTGCTCGACACGCCGAGCGACGCCGCCAACTCCTCCTGCGTCATGTCGCGTCCGCGCCGCAGACGTTTGAGATTTTCGCCGATTTTGATGTTCATAATACCCTCGATATAAGAAGTAACAGCACTGTTCGAGAGCATTATATCATCAAACTGCGGTATGCGCAATAAACGCATTTGAGAGATAAATCCTACGATTCGCAGGATTGTCCACAGCGAAGTGGCGCCAAGCGGGATAGTGCCACGGCTACCGCATTTACTTTTTTCCGCGTTCCTACTCCCGTCATTGCGAGCGCACGAAGCAATCCAGTCCCCGTATCCTCGTCCAAACACTCGTAAAACGCGAGATTAGACGAGGTTGCGGAGTTCTGGATTGCTTCGCGCGGCTCGCAATGACGAGTGAAAAGTAAATGCGGTAGCCGTGGGGATAGTGCGAGTATATATTGCAATCAGCGGTTTACATGGTATAATACTTAGAGACAAACAAAACCTGAAAATGACAGGACAAATGCCGATGAATATATTATTATCTTATCGTGAGGTGACAGAATGAGCTGGATAGAGGATATACAAAGAGCAATAAGCTATATTGAAACCAATCTGCTTGAAAGCGTTAATGCCGACGACATATCACATCATATTCACTCGTCAAGCGATTATTTTCAAAAGCTGTTCCCAATAGTGACGGGTTTTACCGTCAGCGAATATATCAGGAACCGCAGGTTAACGCTTGCAGGAGTGGAACTGGCGGAAGCGCGGAGCAAAGTTATCGACGCCGCGTTCAAGTACGGCTACGAGACTCCGGAGAGCTTCGCCAAGGCGTTCACGCGATTCCACGGGTTTGCTCCGTCCAAAGCGCGCTCATCTCGTACTCGGCTCAAAATGTTCAAGCCTATCACAATCAATATCACAATTTCAGGAGGTTTCAGCATGTCAAAAGATGTTATGGCGTGGGCGACAGACGAGGAGCAGAAGTTCCGTATTCACAACAACACGAACGAAGATGGCATTGAAATTTACGCGGTGAATCCGCCGTCAGAGCAGATTGAGCAGCTCATCGACAATCTCGGGAATCCGTTTCCGCTCGGTTGGGACTATGATTTTCTCATTTTGGAGGCGAAATCCCCGATTGCGGGTGACAGCGGAAGCGGCGTGCTGCAAACTGCCGTCGAAAAGGATACTCCCGGCGAGTATACGGTTGAGTCCATCTTTTTCCACCCGATTGACACGGAGCGTATAAAACGCGTACATCACCAAATAAAGACAAAAGACATCGGCGACGTGAAACGGATGTTTGTAGGCTTCACTATGGGAATCGTCCCGGATAACGCCGAGTGGACAGATATGTCCGAGGAATTTTCGACTGTCGAAACAGATGAACGGGTAATCCTTATTAAGAAGCTGCAAGCAGGGGAACTCACACGAGATGAGTATCTGCGGCAGCGCAAAGAGCTTGCGGGCGACATGTCGCCGAAGTCATGGGATGTGTTGGAACTGCAAAGCCGACTGCTTACGGGAGAAGTCACAGGCGATGAGTACAACGCGGAGTTCGCGCAGATAATGGAAAGATACCGATAGCACCGCTGAAACACGCAAACGCGCCGACGGGTTCGCGAATCGCGGCGGAAATTTACATTACCCGAGCAATCGAAAATGCCGCGCTTTTTCACAGCGCGGCATTAACATTTTTGTTTGTGCATTTTCTCGCAGATACACGGCAACCGTCGCGCGATTTACCAGTTCGGTCTCGTCACATCGCCGTCGAAATAGAAATCGGTCTCATGCGCCAGTATGTACGCCATCATTACCTCGTCCAAGTCTCTGATGTCGTAAAACGCTTCGTCAAATTGCCAAAAGTCAAGTTCCAGCTTGTCAAGTTGCGCCATACGCTGCGCACGATCGAGTGAGAGCGGTTCGCCAATGCTGTTGAGCAGTTCCTCGAAATTCGCAAGTGCTTCGGCGTGTCCGATTTCCTTAAAGGCTTGCAGCACATCAGGGTAGACAATACCCGTAGAATTGTAAAAGAACTGTTCGTGACCGCCGTTATACACCTCAGCGGCATACCAGTCGATTGCAAAAATATAGCGTTGCGGCAACGAAAACACACTCAAGTCCTCGTTGTACTTCTCCGCACCGTCATAGATGCTCACAATCCACCAAATCGGGTCAATAATGCCAAATGGATACCCGCTCACAATCTCGTCGTGTCCGATGTACACGTGCTGGTTCGTCATTGTGATTTTGGGCGGTTGCGTCGATGGGCTTGACGGTTGCACAGCGATATTTGCATGGCAACCCGACATGGCAACCGCTACTATCACCGACACCAAGACCGACGCGGCAATTGTCACAGCTCTCTTTCTGAAAAACATGGCGGCACTCCTCATTATACCGAGCATTACGCTCACCCCGCTTTTTCGTCTCGCGTTTCGTGTGCGGCTTCGCCGCATAAATGGCGCGCCAAGAGGGATTCGAACCCCCGACCCCGAGCTTAGAAGGCACGTGCTCTATCCTACTGAGCTATTGGCGCACAGTCAATTAACAGTTTACAATTAACAATGAACAATTGAGACGGGGGTTACGGGTTTGCAGCCGCAGTACTGCTGCCGATACAGTCCCCATTCGCGCGACAATCTCACGCTCTCTTGCTCACCGCCGCGCTTCTTCATGTCCGATACCAGAAACCGAACGCCGGTCGCACGCTCGGCAGCCTCGCCAGCATCGTTGACCGCCTGCGCGGACTTGCGCCGACCTACGGTCAGCGTCGTCGCAAAGTACTCGTATCCGAGCGATTTTGCTGTCTCCGCCGTGTAATTCAGGCGCAACTCAAAGCACCGACGGCAGCGTTCGCCGCCCTCGCGCTCGGATTCCATGCCGTGCGCAACGCGATCAAACGCGTCGCGGTCGTACTCGGGTGCGATCAACTCGACACCCGCACCGAACGGCGACACAGTGAGCAGACGGCGCAGTTCGGACAACCGCAGATCGTACTCATCGCGCGGCGCGATGTTGGGGTTGAAGTACAGCAGGGTCAGCCGAAACGCGGCGGAGAGCAACTGCAATCCGCGCGTTGAACACGGCGCGCAACACGCGTGTAGCAGCAGTCTCGGGCGTTCTCCGCAATCTGCGAGTCGCTCGAGTTCCCGCCGCATCTCGGCATCATAGTCGCGTGGTATCTGCGACAACGGAGGTTAGAAGTACTTTTTCGCGCGCTCGGTGGCGAGTTCCGCGTCTGCGGAGACCATGAGCGTGAAACGGACGCCGTGCTTCTCGCCGAATTCGTCAATCCAGTCGAAAAAGTCCTCCGCTTCGGCACTATATTGCTCACCGAAAATGCGCAGGACACTATCTATGAAGATATGCGTGATATCGTAATCGCCGCTGTGAAGCCCTGCAATGAAGCCTTTCATGAAATCGTAGCCGTTGAAGTTGTAATCCGTCGACTGAATGAGACGTACGGCGTGCGGAAGATCGTAGGTGAGACGATTGCCGCGTTCAAGACATACAATATGCCCCTTCTCGTCGGCTATCGCGCGGGTGACAAGCTCGATGAAATGCTTTGTTTTGCCGCTCCCCTTGAGCCCCATGATGATTTTAAGCTGTGACATGGGAATCACTCCTTTCGCGCTTTCGCGCTGATTGTTACGTCTATTCTAACAGGTTCTCGCCAAAATATCAACTACTAATTTGAGAAATTTACATGAACTACGAAAAAATTGACAAGCGGGGCGGTTTTAGGTATAATGTCGGTCGAGGGCAATGCCCTCATCGCCCCTGCTGTCATTCTGCACCGTCTTTGTCATTCAGAGCGAAGCGAAGAATCTCATGCACACACCTTTGCCCACACCTGTCATTCTGAGCCTGCGAAGAATCCCCCTGATATTGCGCGCGACTTACGTCGCGGGCTATGCTCTGCGTTCCACGCATCTGTCCGCGCTCGCCGCGCGGCGTTACTTTCCGTCGGGGGAAAGTAACCAAAGCCCGTTGGAGGGAACGCACCGCGCCCTTCTCGCTTCCGTGAGACGCGAGAACGGCAGCGGCGGCG
>JAISJJ010000113.1 GCA_031261585.1 Oscillospiraceae bacterium | reverse complement strand
AGTATTTCACCATAGCACTCGCACTAAGCTCGTTCCTCGCCAAGTGCGAGTAAGCTCTTGCACAAACTCGCGCTAAGCTCGTTCCTCACTAAGCGCGAGTATTGTACCACTAAATAACGCTGCTCGTCAAGGGTTATTATGCAAAATCGCGCACGATGTGCGCAATTCGTAGGGGCGGATGTCCTCATCCGCCCTGTGACGACCTGTCATTCAGAGCGAAGCGAAGAATCTCACTCTCGAAAACAGATCAGACAAGTGATTCTTCGCTGCGCTCTGAATGACAACATTCTTCGTGCCGAACAATGCGCTCTGAATGATAACATTCTTCGTGCCGAACAATACAGGGCGGGTTGACCCCGCCCCTACGCGTAATCCACGTTCTCACCGCTCACCTCTAACGTCTGACATCTAACCTCTGCACCCGCTTCTTTATCACGATCTGCGACAGCAGAATCCCCGCGAAAATCAGACCCGCGCCGACGTATCCGCGCGTCGTCATGCGCTCACCGAGGATTATTGCGGCACCGACGGCGGAGAACAACGCTTCGAGCGAGAAAATGATCGCGGCGCGCGACGGCTCGACGTGTTTCTGTCCGATGATTTGCAGCGTGTACGCGACGCCGACGGACGCTATGCCGCCGTACAGAATCGGCACGATGCCGTTCAAAATATCGGAGATGCGTACCGTCTCGAATATGAACGCGCCAGCGAGACTGAGCGTGCCGCAGACGACGAATTGCACCACAGAAAAACGCAGACTGCGCAGGCATTTTGCAAATCTGTCGACCGTAAGTATGTGTATCGCCCAGAAGAACGCGCCGATCAACAGCAGCACGTCGCCCAAACCCACGGAACCGAGACCGTCCGTCACGCTGATGAAATACAGCCCCGACACCGCGACGATTGCGCCGATCCATGTGAACGGCGACGTGCGCCGACCGAAGAGCAGCCCGAGAATAGGCACGATCACGATGTACAGCCCCGTGATGAACCCCGATTTGCCCGCCGAGAGCGTGATCTGGATACCGTACTGCTGGAACGTACACGCGATGAACAGCACGACGCCGACGATTACGCCGTATTTCAGCGTGTCGCGGCGTTCTTTCGGCGATGTTTTGCCGCGCTCAAATACGGCGATAACGGGTATGAGCGACACCGCGCCGAGCAAAAAACGCACACCGCCGAATGTCAGCCCGCCCATCAGATCGACGCTCTGACGCTGCGCCGTGAACGCGAGACCCCATATGAGCGCGGTTAACAAGAGCAGCAGTGATGCTCTGAGTTGTTTTGAATTGTTTTTAATTACAGGTCACCTACATCTATAATACGCTGTTCAGGAATTGCCGTGTGCGCGGATTTTTCGGGTTTGAGAACAACTCGTTGGGTTCGGACTCCTCGGCGATTATACCGTCGCACATGAACAGCACGCGATCCGCCGCCTCGCGCGCGAAACCCATCTCGTGCGTCACGACGAGCATCGTCATGCCGCTCTCCGCGAGCTTTTTCATGACGGACAGCACCTCGCCGACGAGTTCGGGGTCGAGCGCGGACGTGGGTTCGTCGAACAACATGATCTTCGGGTGCATCGCGAGTGAGCGCGCGATTGCCACGCGCTGCATCTGACCGCCCGACAGCTTCGACGGGTACGCGTCGTGCTTGTCCTCCAACCCGACCTGCCGCAGAATCTCAATCGCGTCGGCGACAGCTTCGTCGCGCGGCACTTTTTTGACACGTGTCGGCGCGGTGATTACGTTGTCCATCACCGTCATGTGCGGGAATAGGTTGAACGACTGGAACACCATGCCCATTTCGAGCAACAGCCGCTTGTGTTCCGACGCTGATATGCGCTCGACGAGAACGCCGTTCTCCTTGTGCAGGAAGAGCTGCTCGTCGATGAAAATCTTGCCCGACGTGATCTCCTCGAGCTGATTCAGCGAGCGCAAAAACGTGGATTTGCCCGCGCCCGACGGTCCGATGATGCACACGACCTCGCCCTGTTCGACGGTCGTCGTGATGCCACGCAGCACTTCGAGTTCGCCGAAACTCTTGTACACGCTTTCCGTTCTGATAAGAGACATTCAGCTCACCTCCCCTACTGATAAACGCTGTAACGCTGTTCGAGTTTGTTGAAAATCTTCGTAAAGACCGCTGTTATCACGAGATACAGCACAATCGCGGGAACGTAGACGAGTACCGAGAATGTATTGTTCATGATCGTCTGTGTCGCGCGGGACAGGTCGGTCAGAGCGATGAGCGACACGAGCGACGCGTCTTTGATAACCATGATGAACTCGTTGGCGACAGGCGGGATAAGCCGCCTGATCGACTGCGGCACAATGACAAGCCCCATCGTCTGCGCGTACGACAGACCGAGCGATTTTGCCGCCTCGTACTGCCCCTTGTCGATGGATTGCAGCGCGGCGCGGATAAGTTCCGCGACGTACGCGCCCGAGTTCAGCGCGAACGCGATAAACGCCGCCATGAATCGGTTGTTGATAGCGAGCGCGGACGATATCAGCGGCAGTCCGTAGTAGACGAAGTAGAGTTGCATCAGCAGCGGCGTACCGCGGAAGAAGAAGATGTAACCCGAGCAAAACCATTTGATCGGCAGGATTTTAGACATCTTGCCGAGTGCGAGAAACAGCGCGAGTACGACACCCACAAGCACCGATACGACGGTGAGTGAGATCGTGATACCCGTACCCTTTATGAGCGACGGCATCCACAGTGAGATGTTGGCGACGGCACTCGCCGCACCGTCGTTCGCGTCAAAAATCTGCCCGAACGCGCCGAGGTACGTCTCAGGCGACCCGCTGCGAATATCGCGCCCTCGGGCGACGTTCAGAATCCCGAAATTGAGGTACGTCTCGCTGTACTTCGCCCCCGCCGATTCGCGCAGTTCTTCCGATATGCAACCCACGAGCGCGTCCTGCGACGGACGCGTGGCAATCATCGCCACCGCAAGCACAATAAGCGCGAGCAACACCGAAAACAGGACGATGCGCCGCCGCGTAAAAAATGGTTTGGTTTTAGTCGTTCCCGCCATTTTGTTTACCTCAATCGAAAATTAAACATTCTGCTGTGCGGCAAAATACCGCACAGCAGAACGTAAATCGCTTTTACGCAGAAATTGAAATTTTATCTGTCGATTAGCTCAGCCAGTCGCTGCGCAGACGTTCGAGCGTACCGTTCGCCTCAAGTGTTGCAACCGCGTCATTGATCGCGGCGAGCAGTGACGCGTTCGTTTTTCCGACCGCGATACCGAACAGCTCAGGTTCTGCATCGGGTACGGACGACTGAATCCACGAAATCTCGAAGTTGTCGCCCTCGCGCGCAACATAGCCGTCGGCGACAACGCTGTCGCACAGAACGCCGTCGACACGACCGAGACGCAGTTCATCAAACGCGTTGGTGACGTGGTCGAGCGAGGACAGTGTGGCGTTAACACCCTCTGTGGCGATGAGGTTGTCGATGTACGCTTCAGAGGTTGTGCCTGTCTGGAACGCGATCTTCTTGCCGTTCATGTCGAGGTCGCTCGTGATCGGCGCGGAACCTTTCTTTACGACAATCGCTTGCCAGTTCTCGATGTACGGTGTCGAGAAGTTGACCTGCTCCGAGCGGTCAGGCGTGATCGTGAGCGACGACATGGAGATGTCGTACTTGCCCGCGTCGATACCCGCGAGAATACCGTCGAATCCCGTGTCGACGAACTCGACTTTCAGCCCGAGAAGTTTGGCGATCTCCTGCGCAAGCTCGATGTCGAGACCGATCGGCGTTACGCCGTCGTCGTCGTACATCTCGAAAGGCGGATAACTGATCTCGGAGCCGATGGTGAGCGTTCCCGCTTTGATGAGCGTGAGTTCGCTGCCGGGAGTGGGCGCGTCCGCACTGGGCGTGGGCGTCGGATCCGCGTTCGGATCGACCGTCTTACACCCCGCCGCAAGCGCGATAATCAGCGCGAGCGAGAGGACGAGTGCGAGGACAGACTTGAACTTTTTCATAATTTCCTCCATTTTTATATACGCGTCCGCGACAACGCCGCGATTCGCGCTCCGCAACTACGGATTTTGAACATTATACGTGAATTTCGCCGCGATGTCAACCGCTATTTCGGCAAAATTCGCGCCGTTTCCATAATTCACTCCGCTACTCGAACACATTTTCGTTCGCGTCGTACAGTTCGACGCGCCGAAACTTCGCGGACAGCGGTTTCACCGTGAGCGCGTCGAGCAGCAGCGCGGGGTTCACCGTCGGTTCCTGCGCCGATACGAGCGCGCGCAACGTCACCGTAACGCCGTCGGTCGAGCATTTTACACGGCGCGTACACGCTATCAGGTCGAGCGTCGTCTCACCGCGCTTTGTCTTTTTGACGATGGGCAATGCCGCACCGCGAAACGGCTCGGTGAGCGTCGGCACATCGGGTAATTCGGCGTAATCCAGCACACCCTCGACGGCGACCCACTTGATGAGCGCGCATTTTTTTGCGGCAATCGTGATGTCGAGCGCGCGGAATCCCTCAGGCAGCGCGTCGTTCAGCCGACGCACAGTCTCCGCGCGTTCAATCGGGTGCGTCGTGTCGAAGTCGAGCAGTTCGCACACGGACTCCTGCCCGACGGACAGCGGCAGCGCGATAGACATGAGCGGGTGCGGATTGAACCCCTCGGAGTGCCGCAATGTCACGTCCGCGCGCCGAAACGCGCGCCGCCACGTCTCCATCGTGTCGAGGTGCGATATCCACACGGCGCGCCCGAGTTTTTCAAATTTTAAGCGGTATTTAGACATGGCGCACCTCATTACACACGCCCTCGTCGCATATTTCGCGCGCTCCGCAGTCGGAACACGCGGTGCGGCAATCGGGCGTGACGGTTCCGCGCTTCGACAACTCGCGCTCACGCGCCAAAAACGCGCGGGTAACGCCCGTACTCGTCACATCCCACGGGAAAATCTCATCGTCCGCGCGCTCGCGATGTGCGTAGAACGCGGCGGAAAGCCCCTCTGCGGTCAGAGCATCCGTCCAACGGTCGAGTGCGAAGTACTCGTCCCACGCTTCAAGCCGTCCGCCCGCGCGGAACACGCGCTCAATCACGCGCCCGAGCCGTCGGTCGCCGCGCGCGAGAACGGCTTCAATAAGGCTCGTGTCCGCCGAGTGCCAGTTGTACGATATCGCGCGGTTTTTCAACGCGCCGCGCAGGAGTTCGACGCGGCGCAGATACTCGCGCGGCTCGATCTGCGGTTCCCATTGGAACGCGGTGTGCGGCTTCGGCACGAAATGCGAGGTCGACACCGTGAGCCGCAGAGGGCGTTGACGGTTCCGTTTAGATTCGCGCCACGCGGCGACGACTTTGTTCGACAGGTCGGCGATTGCCAGCACGTCCTCGTCCGTCTCGTCCGGCAGTCCGAGCATGAAGTACAGCTTCACCGCGCTGTACCCGCCCGCGAACGCCGTGCGGCATGTCGATATCAGGTCGTCCTCGGTGACGTTTTTATTGATAATGTCGCGCAAACGCTGGCTCCCCGCCTCGGGTGCGAACGTCAAACTCGATTTGCGCACGCGCTGTACGCGCTCCATGAGTTCCATCGAGAAGTTGTCCGCGCGCAGCGACGGCAGCGACAGCGACACCTCGCGCGGCTCCGTCCATTCGAGCAGACCGTCGCACAGCGGTAACAGTTTCGTGTAGTCGCTTGTCGATAAGCTCAGCAGCGTCACCTCGTCGTATCCGCTGTGTTTCAGCGAGTCCACGGCTTGACGCAACAGTGTTTCCGCGTCACGCTCACGCGCGGGACGGTACGCATACCCCGCCTGACAGAATCTGCACCCGCGCACGCAACCGCGCGTGAGTTCGACGCTCACGCGGTCATGCACAATCTCGGTGGACGGCACGACGGGTGTCACGGGGAAGTACGCGGTGTTGAAATCCGAGACGACGCGTTTGACAACGGGAAGCGGCGCGTCGTCTCGCGGCGTTATCGCGGCTATTGTGCCGTCCGCGTTGTAGCTCACATCATACAGCGACGGCACATAGACCCCGCGTATCGCGGCGGCGGCGCGCAGGAAGTCGCGTTTTGACTGTCCTGCGGCTTTCGCGGCTTCGAGCAGGGTGTATACGTCGAGGTTCGTCTCCTCGCCGTCGCCCACTATAAACAGGTCGATGAAATCGGCGAGCGGTTCGGGGTTGAACGCGCACGTGCCGCCCGCGATCACGAGCGGTGTCAGCGATTCGCGCTCGTCGGCGCGCAGCGGTATGCCCGCGAGGTCGAGCATGTCCATCACCGTCGTGTAGCACATCTCGTAGCCGAGTGAGAACGCGACAACGTCGAAATCGCGCACGGGATCGCCTGATTCGAGCGCGTACAGAGGTATTCCCGCGCCGCGCATCTCCGACGCCATGTCGCTCCACGGCGCGAACACGCGCTCGCACCAAAAACGCGGCACGTCGTTGCACGCGCCGTACAATATGCGGCACCCGAGGTTCGACATGCCGATCTCGTACGTGTCGGGAAAACACAGCGCGACGCGCACCGTCACGTCCGCGAGATTTTTGACGACCTGCCCATACTCGCCGCCGACGTACCGCGCGGGTTTCTGCACACGCGGCAGGATTTGTTCGATATTTTTATTCATGTGGAGGATTATAGCACATTTCGCGGCAAGTGGCAACCGAAAGTTGTTAAGGCGAATCACGAGTTAAAAATTGCGTGTCTCGCGTCCTCGTAGGGGGCGATGTCCACATCGCCCCTGCTTTCTCGCTGAGCGCAACTCTGTCATTCAGAGCGAAGCGAAGAATCTCACGC
>JAISJJ010000126.1 GCA_031261585.1 Oscillospiraceae bacterium | reverse complement strand
CGTGCCGTACGCGCTCGGTATCGCCGCCGCCGAACGCGGCGAACGACTGCGCTATTGAGTCGATCTCGCACTCCGCGTCGCCGCGCACACCGAACATCGCGCCGTCGTCGAGCGTACCGCGCGCGAACCAATCGCCGTCCCACGCGCCGTTCGCGGCTGTGCGCAGACGCTCGACGGCGGCGGTCAGCGTCTGCGACGTTGAAAAATCGCCGCGTATGTCCGATATCTTCGCGAATCTCTCCGCGACGGACACGTAAAACCACGTGAGCCACACGGATTCGCCGCGCCCGCCGATACCGACAAGGTTCATTCCGTCGTTCCAGTCGCCGCCGCCCATGTGCAGCAGTCCGCGCTCACCGACACCGCGTTCGAGCACGAGCGTGAGCGCGCGGCGGCAGTGTTCGTAAACGCTTGCGGATTCAAGAGAATTCGGCACATCTTCGTACCGCTCATTCTCCCCATCTCGCAACTCTGGCGCGCGCAGGAACGGCACAGTCTCGTCGAGAATCGCGTGATCGCCCGTCACTTCAACGTACCGCGCAACCGCGTCGGGCAGCCACAGCAGATCGTCGGAACAGCGCGTGCGCACACCGCGCCCGTTCTCCCCCGTCCCCTCGTGCCACCAGTGCAGCACGTCGCCGCGCTCGAACTGCTTCGCGGCACAGCGCAAAATGTGCTCACGCGCGATCTGCGGCTGTGTGAGCATCAACGCCTCAACGTCCTGCAACTGGTCGCGGAACCCGTACGCGCCGCCGCACTGGTACAGCGAACACCGCGCGTATACGCGGCAACAGAGCGTCTGATACACGCTCCACCCGTTCACATACCGATCCAGCGCGGGATATCGCGTCTCAATCCGTACCGCACCCGTGATTTCGCGCCAATGCTCCGTCGTTCGCCGCAGAGCGTCGCGCACCGCGCAGATATCCGTGAGCCGCACCGCGTCGTCAGCGTCGCCGAACGCGATGACCGCCGCGCCGTCCGCATTGACGCGCACCGCCGCACACGCGGGAAATCCGCACCCGACCGCGCCGTCCCATTCCCCCGCGCCGTGCGACGCGCGCGAGGTCGTGAACCCCGCGATATCCGCGCTCACGGCGAGCGCGGCGGCGTTCGGGAAGTCGCGGTTCATCGGGTTGCGCGCGAAAATCGCGTTGCCGCGCCGCTCGGTGACGACGGTCGGTTCCGCGTTCAGACTGTCCGCAAGCAGTAGGTCAACCGCGAACTCGACGGTCGCCGCGCCGCACTCTATATATATTACGAGCGCGTTCGCGTCATGCGGCACAAACGCCGTCGCGCGAACAGTCTGTGCGCCGATATCGCGCTCCCACCGCGCCCACCCGAACCCGTACGTCACGCGGCAGTCGCCGCCGTCTGAGAACAGCGGAACGCGCACACCCGCAATCTCGATAAACGCCGTAACGCCGCTGTCGAGCGGGTCGTTGCGCCACGGGGTCAGCATGTTCTGCCGCGCGTTGCGGCTCCACACGTGCGACACGCCCGACTCCGTGACAGTCGCGCCGAAATGCGGGTTCGCAAGCACGTGGCTCCACGCGACACTCGGCGTTCCCGCGAACGTGAAACTGCCGTCATCGTTCCAATTGTGCGTCACCGTGTGCGGTTCGGCTCTGCGCAACACCTTGCGAATCAGCGGTTTCGCCGTCTCGCGCCCTATGTTATCCAGCGGATACGCAACACGCACAACCGCCATCGCGAGACGCGCGCCGTCGGACGATTTTTCCGCGACGAACACACCGCCGCGCGCACCGTACATGTCCTCACAACCGAGTTCCCGCAGGCAGTCCGCGACACTGCGCCGTCGGTGCGCGCTGTAATCGTCGCCGCCCTCGTCCGTGACGAACACGAGGTCGAATGCCGCACCGCGCGCGCTCAGATAACGGTGCGCGTCCGCAAATTCGCGCACACGTTGCGGCAACTCGTCGATATCGCACACGACGATCGGGAAATCGCCCGAAATCCCGCAACTCCACAGCGCGCCGCGCCCGTGTTCGAGCGCGTCAACGCCCGATTGCGGCACACGGCGCGCGGGATCGCGGTACAGCAGTCGCGGCAGCAGTTCACGCGCGAGCGGCGGCGGTTGTGTATCGTGCGGTATAACGTGATTTTCGAGTGTTTTCAACGCGTTTGTGACCGCGCTTTCCATGTCGAACGCCGCCGAGAGCGCGAACGTCACGGTACCGCCCCCGTCGAGCGATACGCGCGCGAGGACGCACGGTTCGGGTGTCGCGCGGAATATTTTGAACGGCGCATCACCGAGTAACGCCGCAAAACCCTGCCGCCCCAACGTCTCCTCGCGCGATGTGGCAAATTCCGCGCCGCGCGACACCGCGAGCGCGCAGTGCGGCGTGTCCTCGTCCGACTTCGGTCGGCGGCGTATCACGAGCGCGGCGCCGCACCGTTCAAATTCGAGCGACAGCTTGGAAAACGCGGGGTGCGCCCGAAAATCCTCATCGCGCGACAGCACGGGTTCAAAAAAGCAGAACAGCTCAATCGGTTGCGGCGCAGTCGGTTGCAGCGTCACGGTGCGCATCTCGCCGCGCTCTGTGACGCGCGCCGTCACCGTCGCGGTGAAATACCCGCACACCGTCTCAATCGACAGCGAGTCCGCCGACACGCGCGCGGAATACGTTGCGCCGCAGTCGATATACGGCGCGGGTTGCAGCGGTATCAGCGCGTTTTCGGCGCGCGCGAAGAACAAAACGCCGCTGTGCCGCGCCGACGCGTCGAACTCACAGCGCGTCAGCGAAAATTCGCGGTACCGCGTCACGCTCTGCCCGTTCGCCGCGATAAGCGTTGCGAAATCACCGTTTTTCAGCGCGGCGCACGGCGGCAGATATGCGTCGATGTCCGTGATAACGCTCTCGCCGCGCGCCTGAACACGCGGCTGTTCGGGCGAACGCTCTGCTCTGTCGGCGAACGCCCTGCCCTGCTTCGAGATCGTCGCCGACCCGCGCGGCACACGTTCCCGCAACAGTTCGCGATGTGCGCGCATCGTAGGATTCGCCGTAAACCGCCGCGTCATCGCGCCGTCCGCACAGTGATTCGCGAGCGCGATCAGGCTCATGCCGACGTGGTGCGCCATGTACACGCGCACAATCTCCGCGTCGCCGCGCGTGAAATCCACCGCGTCGCAGAATCCGAACGCGCCGAACGCGCCGATATCGCGGAAACGCCGCAAATTCTCCGCCGCCGCGCGCGGTTCGACGCTGAGCGCGAGAAACGACGCATACGGCGCGGCGACGCGGTCATACTCCGCGCCACGGCGCAGCGCGAGTGTCGGCACGCCGTGAGCCTTGTAGCAGTGGTCGTTCGCGGCGTTCAACGCGCCGTATACGCTCTCGCTCGCGCCCCAAAGCCCCTGCGTATGCGACGATTTTTGCGCGAACACGGCGAACCGCGCGCTCTCGTACAGCAGCGAATCGGGTTCGAGCGGCAGCAGTAAAAACGGCATCAGGTACTCGAACATCGTACCCGACCACGACGCCATGCCGCGATAACCGCGATAGCCCACCTGCGCGCGCGACATCTGTTTCCAGTGCTTTCGCGGCACCTGCCCCGTCGCGATAGCCGTGAAACTCAGCAGCATCGACTCGGACGCGAGCAGATCATACGTACTCTCGGAGTACTGCCCGCTGTCCGCGTCAAAGCCGACGCGGAACAGGTTGCGCGGCTCGTCGTACAGTGCCGCAAAATCGTGTTCCCGCAACAGTTTGTCGCACCGCTCGGCGAGATCGGCGCGGTCGAGTTCGCGCAATCCCTCACCCGCCGCGATGAGACACGCGGCGAGATTGCCCGAGTCCACCGACGAGACGTATCGCGGCGCAAGCGGTTCGAGCGTCTCCGTGTCGTACCAGTTGTACAGGTGTCCGCGCCATCGAGGGAGCCGCTCGACGGTGCCGAGTGCGCGCTCAATCAGTTCAACCGCTCGGTTCGCGCCGATTATCCCCAGATCGTGCGCCGCGAGACATGAGCAGAGCGCGAGTCCGATGTTCGTCGGCGACGTGCGGTGCGCGATTTTGCGCCCCTGTGTCTCCTGAACATTGTCGGGCGGCAGGAAGTTGTCGCGCTCGGTCAAAAACGTGTCAAAGTACCGCCACATCTCGGCGGCGTATCCCGCAAGTTCAGGTATCGGAGCGGATTTACGCGTTCTGCGCCGTCCGAGCGCGCGCATAAACAGCGGCGACGACAGCCACAGTACCGCGCAAACCGCCGCGAACGGCGACCGCGGGAACAAAATCACCGCGACGGCGCACAGCAGCGCGGGCAGGCACAGCCGCACACACGCGAACAGTCCGCCCGCGCGCGATTCAGCGTCCGAAGCCGTCGTCCATTCGAGCATTTTACGGTGCGTGAACAGACTGCGCCGCAACGCGGTCACAATCGCCCGCGCGCACACGGACGCGTCCGCCGCGAGCAGCATCAGCCGCGCGAAAACCCGCGCGATACGCATACCCGCGCCGTCGTGTATGAACGAGAAGTACCGCCGCACCGCGCGGGGTCGCAGTCCGCGCAATATCGCAGTCAAATCGCCGAACACGAGCGATACGACGGCGATTATCGCCGCAACCCCGAATCCGCGCGCGAGTGCCGCCGTCGTCAGTGTCGCCGCCGTGATCACGGGCAGTAGACTGCGGCGCAGATTGTCCGCGATTTTCAATCGGTCGAGCGGCGGTATGCCGCGCATCACGATAAACCGCGCGTTCTGCCAGTCTCCGCGCACCCACCGTCCGAGCCGCGCGAAATACGGCGCGGACGACGCGGGGAATCCGTCCGTGAGCTGCACGTCACCTATGAACCCGCACCGCAGAACCGCGCCCTCCAAAATGTCGTGCGACAGCACCGTCTCGTTCGGGAACCGATTATCAAGCGTCGCGAGATACGCGTCCGCGTCGAAAATGCCCTTGCCCACGAACGTCCCCGCTCCGCATAGTGACGCATACACGTCGCCGCCCGCGCCGCCATACGGGTCCAGTCCTCCCCTGCCGCTGAACAGGCGTGTCAACCCCGTCGCGGTCGACGCGGCGAGCTCGGTCACAACACGCGGCTGCATGATGCCGAATCCGCGCGTGACGGCGCGTTTTTGCGGGTCGATTACGGGCGCGTTTAGGGGATGTCCCATCGCCCCTATCATCTCGCGCGCCGAGCCGACGGTCAGGCGCGTGTCCTCATCGAGCGTGAGTACGTACCGCACATCTCTCGGTCTTTCACCCGCAATAGCGGCGAACGGCTCGGATTGTCCGCGCAGATACCGCGTCAAATCCTCAATCGCACCGCGTTTGCGCTCGCGTCCGCGCCAAATCCCGTCACGCGATGAAAACGTCCGCCCGCGCAGGAACAGGTGAAACCCGCCGCCGTATTTTGCGTTCAACCGCTCAATTGCGGACACGGCGGCGGCGATAATCGCATCGTCGCTCTCCGTGTGCGCGAATTTCGACTCGGGCAGGTCGGCGAGCAGCGCGAACGTCAGATTCGCGCCCGCGTCGCGGTTTGCGAGACGGTATTCCTCAATCAATCCCGCCGCCGTCTCGCACTTTTGCGCGCCCGTGAGCAGAATCGAGACGACGCAGAGCGTGCGCGCGCCG
Source organism: Oscillospiraceae bacterium (assembly GCA_031261585.1). Classification (GTDB taxonomy): domain Bacteria; phylum Bacillota; class Clostridia; order Oscillospirales; family Oscillospiraceae; genus JAIRRO01. Next base: position 57,577 of record JAISJJ010000126.1, on the reverse strand, counting down.
TCGGGTACGCCGTCCTCAAACGCCATGCGGAACACGCGCCGACTGCGGTGTGTGCGCAGAACGCACGTGTCGAGCGCGGTTTTGACGATCTCGGACAGCGGTATCAGCGCGATTATGCCCGAAACTGCACCGCACAGCACGCCGACTGCCGCTGCAAGCACAAGCGGCAGCGCGATAAACGCCGTGATGTACAATCGCCCGTCGCGGCGCGGTTTTGCGCGTCCGAGCGGTGTCTCAAAGATGTACTCGCCGACGTGCGCGCCGTTTTCCCGCGCGAGTGCCACAATGCGCGCCGCCGCGTCGCCCTCGCTCAACCCGTTGCGCCGCGCAAGACGCGCCACCTCGAATCGGTAGTCGCGGCGCGTGTCCGCGTCCATCTCGGCATAGATTCGCGCGGGATCGCGTCGCAGTTCGCGGTCGACCACGCTCACGCGCTCGAGCGTCGCGCCGTAATCGCGCGCCGCGAGTTCGCGCAGAGAGGTGAACGCGCGTGATATCGTGAGTTCGTCCGCACAATGCGCGATATCGCGGATCAACGCGAGTTTCAGCGCGGGAATTATCAGCGCGATCTCCTGTTCCCGCAACGGTTCGCGCTCTGACAGTGCGCGCGTGATCGCGTCCTCCGTGACCTCGCAGCCGCACCCGCGCACTATATATCGCGCCGCCGCGAACACCGACGTTAACCCGCGCCGAGATACCCGCGCGCCGCGAATGTCCGACATTGCGGCAGAGTACTCGCGCTCCGCGAGATATCGGTTGTCGCGCAGCCAATCGAGCGCGGGCGTGTCCGTCTCGCGCGCCGTGGCGTTGCGTACAGCCGCGATATCGCGCCTGATCTCCCGTAATGTGAAGCCGTCGTCTGCCATAACTCTCCCGATAGTTCAGTATGCGAATCGCACGTTGACTGTTTCGCGTCTCGCGTCCTCGTAGGGGGCGATGTCCGCATCGCCCCTGCTGTTCTCTGTCATTCTGAGCGAAGCGAAGAATCCCCTCAATTGCCGATTCATCTTGCGGCTTCACCGCAGGCGATTCTCTGCGTTTCGCAACTCTGTCCGCGCTCGCCGCGCGGCGTTACTTTCTTTCGGGAGAAAGTAACCAAAGCCCGCGATGGCAATTAACAATGAACAATTGACAATTAACAATTACGGGGGGCTTGGATTGACCGCTACCCTAACTCATTTACGTTTCCCGCAGCTCTCGTCCAAACCCTCGAAACTGTTAATTGTTCATTGTTAATTGTTAATTGACAAGTCACGTCACATCAAAAGACACTGCGGCTCGTTTCGCTGCCGCACATTGGTGCGTGGCAGGGTCTTGGTTCCCGCTCACGTGTTGTGGTTTGTGTAGGGGCGACCCTGCGTGGTCGCCCTGTTGTGGCGCGAACAACCTCGACGGGCGACCAATGGTCGCCCCTACGGCACTGTCCCGCAACTCCCGTCCGTATCTGTTATCTGATATCCGTTATCTGTTATCTGCCGTCGCCGACCGCAGTCGGCGGTATTTGTTCCCCGTCCGCTTCGGTTTAGCTTTGCCGCCAAACGCGAAAGTATTCGCAATATGCGCATGTCTCGGCGCGAAATCGCGCTCGATTCTTCGGCAAAATTCACAAACTTTCTAAATTTGTGCGCAAAAGGCTTGCTATTTCTATCAAAAAGGGTGTATAATAGCATCAAGCAGATCATAGATGATATAAGTTTGGAGTATTAATGTTCAATATCGGCGATAAAATTGCGCACCCTATGCACGGAGCGGGCATCATAGACAGCATTGAAGAGCGCAAGATGGGCGGGGTGACGCGCAGTTACTACCTCATGCGTATGCGCGGCGGCATGACCGTGCTGTTCCCTGTTGAGAATTGCGACGCGGTCGGCGTGCGCCCTGTGTGCGAGCCGTGTGTCGCGCGCGACCTCATCGACGCGATACCCGCGCTCGATATTGAGATGACGGCAAACTGGAACCGCCGTTATCGTGAGAATATGCAGCGCATCACGAGCGGCGATTTGACCGAAGTCGCCCGCGTCATCAAAGGTCTGATTGCGCGCGACGGTGAGCGCGGATTGTCCACGGGTGAGCGCAAGATGCTGCACTCGGCGAAACAGATTCTGATATCCGAACTGGTGTTGTCTCAGGATTCAAGCTATGAAGAGGTCGAGCAGAGCCTTGATCTCATATTCGCGTAGGAGAATAAACGTAATGCGGGGCTTTGTCTCGGCAATCATAGTCGCGGGTGGACAGTCCGCTCGTTTCGGCGCGGACAAACAGTTCGCGCTTCTCTGTGGCATTCCCGTAATCGCGCGGACGATGGCGGCGTTTCAGCACAACGCCCGCGTCAACGAGATCGTAGTCGTCACGCGCGAGGAGCATATCGAACGCGTCAAAACGCTTGCGACAGAGTACAAAATCGAAAAACTCACAGCCGTCGTCGCGGGCGGGAACACGCGCGGCGAATCTGTGCGCAACGGGGTATACGCCGCGTCGAAAAAGTGCGATCTCGCCGCGATTCACGACGGTGCGCGCCCGCTCGTGTCGGACGGGATCATCACGTCGGCAATCGAGCGCGCGGCAAAGTTCCACGCCGCGATCCCCGTCGTACCCGTGACCTCGACGATCAAGCGCGTCGAAAACTCTGTGATCCGCGAGACGCCCGACCGCTCGGAACTGTACGAAGCACAGACACCGCAAGTGTTTAACATGGACTTGCTGAAAGCCGCAATTGAGCGCGGAGGTGACGCGACGGACGACGCGTCGCTTGTGGAAGCTCTCGGCGCGGCGGTGCATACCGTCGCGGGTTCGCGGCTGAACATAAAAATCACCACGCCCGAGGATTTGACGGTCGCGGAAGCGTTATTCAAGGTGCTCCCATGCGAATAGGCTTCGGTTATGACGCGCATCGGCTCGTCGCGGGGCGCGCCATGGTGCTGTGCGGGGTCACTGTGCCGAGCGATTTCGGTCCCGACGGACACTCGGACGCGGATGTCGCGGTTCACGCGCTGTGCGACGCGATTCTCGGCGCGCTCGCGCTCGGCGATATCGGCAAGCACTTCCCCGACACGGACGAGCGGTATCGCGGCGTATCAAGTCTCGTGCTGCTGCGCGAGTGTTACGCGATGGCGCGCGAACGCGGGTACACGCTCGGCAACTGCGACATCACAATCGTGCTGCAAGCCCCGAAACTCGCCCCGCACATAGAATTGATGCGCACCGTTCTCGCCGCAACGCTGAGTTGCGACATTGACCGCGTGAGCGTCAAGGCGACGACGGAGGAACACATGGGCTTCACGGGCAGCGGCGAAGGGATAAGCGCGACGGCGGCGGTGGCAATTGATAATTAACAACTAACAATTAACAATTAACAATTAACGGGGATAGGACGAGGGTTCGGTTTTGCTGTAACTCTCGTCTTTTTGTTAAGTGTTCGTTATTGCGGACGAATACGCTTGCAAACCGTAGGGGACGCCGCCTTCGGCGTCCCGCGTCTCTGGTTTACGCATTTGCGGTGACGGGACGCCGAGGGCGGCGTCCCCTACGGTGTCCCGAAACGTCTGCGCGCTGTTACAAAAATTTTGCTTTTACTCGGGTTCGATATGTGCTATAATAACGGTGCATGTGTATATCCGCGAAAATCTTACTGCTAACCACCCGAAAGGCTGACATATCACTTATGAGCATTGTTTCAAAAATCTTCGGCACGCACAGCGAGCGCGAGGTGCGCGCTCTGAACCCGATCATCGACAAAATCGAGTCGTACAAGACCGCGTACCGCGCACTGTCCGACGCTGAACTGCGCGCGAAAACCGACGTGTTCAAGGCGCGGCTCGCGGCGGGTGAGACGCTCGACGACATTCTCCCCGAGGCGTTCGCCGTCGCGCGCGAAGCGTCCGACCGCGTACTCGGTCTGCGCCCGTACCGCGTACAACTCATCGGCGGCGTGGTGCTGCATCAGGGGCGTATCGCGGAGATGAAAACGGGCGAGGGCAAGACGCTCGTCGCCGTCATGCCCGCATACCTCAACGCGCTCGCGGGCAAGGGCGTACACATCGTCACCGTCAACGACTATCTGGCTCAGCGCGACAGCGAGTGGATGGGCAAGGTTCACCGCTTTCTCGGGCTTGATGTCGGACTGATCATCAACGGCATGAAAAACCCCGAACGGCGCGTGTCCTACGCCGCCGACATCACATACGGCACGAATAACGAGATGGGTTTCGACTACCTGCGCGACAACATGGCGTTGTACAGGAAAGATACCGTACAGCGCGGGTTCAACTTCGTCATCGTCGACGAGGTGGACTCGATTCTCATCGACGAAGCGCGCACCCCGCTCATCATCGCGGGCGAGGGCGACGAGAGCACCGAGATTTACGGGCAGGTCGACTCGTTCGTGTCCGCACTGCGCCGCCAAGTGTTCGCGACACTCGACGAGAAGAGCGACGCGGACGACAGCGACGACGCGGATTACGTCGTGGACGAAAAGGCGAAGTCCGCTACGCTGACGGCGCGCGGTATCACGAAAGCCGAACGCCACTTCAACCTCGAAAATCTCGCCGATCTGGAAAATTCGACGCTCGCGCACCACATCAATCAGGCGGTTCGCGCGCACGGTATCATGAAGCGCGACATCGACTACGTCGTCGAGGAGGGTGAGGTCATCATCGTCGACGAGTTCACAGGGCGTCTCATGTACGGCAGACGGTACAACGAGGGTCTGCATCAGGCGATCGAGGCGAAAGAGCACGTCGAGGTCGCGCACGAGTCGAAAACCCAAGCGACGGTGACATTCCAGAACTATTTCCGCATGTACGACAAACTCAGCGGCATGACGGGTACCGCGCTGACCGAGGAGGAGGAGTTCGGCGCGATTTACAAGCTCGACATCATCGAGATTCCGACGAATAAGAAAGTAATCCGCATCGACAATCCCGACGCGGTGTACAAATCCGACGCGGGCAAGTACCGCGCCATCATCGAGCAGATCGACGAGTGCCAAAAGCGCGGACAACCCGTCCTCGTCGGCACCGTGTCGATTGAGAAGAGCGAATATCTGTCGGGTCTGCTGAAAAAACGCGGTATCAAGCACAATGTGCTGAACGCGAAACAGCACGAGCGCGAAGCCGAGATCGTCGCGCAGGCGGGTAAGTACGCTCAGGTGACGATAGCCACGAACATGGCGGGACGCGGCACCGATATCAAGCTCGGCGGCAACCCCGAGTATCTCGCGCTGACCGATCTGCGCAAGTCGGGTCTGACGGAGGAACTCGTCGCCGAAGCTGACGGTCACGCCGACACGGACGACGCGGAGATTCTGAGTGCGCGCGCGCAGTTCACGGAGCGTCTCGCGTTCCACAAAAAATCCACCGACGAGGAGTACGAGCGCGTCATCGCGGCGGGCGGACTGTTCATCGTCGGCACCGAGCGTCATGAGTCACGCCGTATCGACAACCAGTTGCGCGGACGCGGCGGACGGCAGGGTGACCCCGGTGCGTCGAAATTCTTCATCTCGATGACAGACGATATCATGCGTCTGTTCGGCTCCGAGCGTATTCTCGGCATGATGGAAACGCTGAAAATCGACGAGGACACGCCGATCGACCAGAAGATTCTCTCGAACGCGATTGAGAACGCCCAGCGCAAGATCGAGTCGCGCAACTTCCAGATGCGCAAGAACGTACTCGAATACGACGACGTGATGAACACCCAGCGCAAGCTGATATACGACCAGCGCACAAAGGTGCTGGACGGCGAATCCGTGCGCGACAACGTGATGAGTATGCTGCGCGACGTGATTGACGACGCGGTACCCTCCACGGTGGACGACGACGAGACGTTGCGCGAGATAACATCGCAATTCGAGCCGCTGTTCCTGAAACAAAACGCTATCCCGTTCACGCACGGCGGTTTCTCGCACGCCGAGTTGACGGACACGCTGTTTGAGACCGCCACGGCGGTGTACGATAAGAAAGAAGCCGACCTCGGATTCATTCCGAACACCGATATCCTCGTGATGCGCGAACTTGAACGCGTGATTCTCCTGCGCGTCGTCGACGAGTACTGGATTGAACACATCGAGGCGATGGAGGATCTGCGCGACGGTGTGCGGTTGCGCGCGTATGCCCAGACGAACCCCGTCGACGAGTACAAGCGCGAGGGGTTCGAGGTGTTCGACGAGATGATCGAAGCCATAAAAGGCGAGGTTGTGAAGCGTCTGTTCACCGTGCGTCTGCGCAGTCAGGAGACGCTCGAACGCCGCAGTGTCTCGAAAAACGCGCGTGAACAGTCGGCGAACATCGGCGGCGACGGCACCGTCAAGCAGCAACCCGTCAAGACGGGCGCGAAAATCGGGCGCAACGACCCCTGCCCGTGCGGCAAGAAGCGTCCGAACGGTCTGCCGATGAAGTACAAGGACTGCCACGGTCGCGATGCGTAAGACACTCGTGCCGCGGCGCACATTCGTCACCGCAATCGCCGCGTTGCTGTGCGCCGTGACGCTGACCTCCTGCGGCATATTCCGCATTGAGGAGGTGTCTCCCGACCCGTCGACACCGCCGTCCGAGCCGACGACCTCCCCCGTTCAACCGCTGCCGAGCGCGGCACCCGACCTCGGAGACGACCGATTCTCGTTGCGGTACACGCCGTCAGCGTCCTTAAACCCGATCACCTCGACGGACGCGAACAACACCCAACTCGCGCAGTTGTGCTACGAGGGGCTGTTCACGCTCGATGAGAAATTCGCCGCCGTTCCGCTGCTGTGCGCGGAGTACTCGACGGAGGACGGCATGACCTACGTGTTCAAACTGCGCGGCGACATCGCGATGACCGACGGCACGATACTCGACGCGTACGACGCCGCGTACTCGGTGAATCAGGCGCGGGATTCCGCGCGGTACAAGTCTCGGCTCCGCAATATCGCGAGCTGTGAGGCGACGGGGTTCAGCGAGTTGACGATAAAACTCAAAAAAACCGACTACGCGCTGCCGACGCTGCTCGATTTCGGCATCGTGAAGTACGGCTTCATGGGCGCGATACCGATCGGTTCGGGTCCGTACCGCTACGTGTCGGCGGACGGCGACGCGATGCTCGTCGCGTTCGAGAGTTACCGCGACTATGACAAGCTGTCGGTCAAGACGATCCACCTCGTCGAATGTCCCGACAGCAGTATCGGCGAGTACTTCACCGCGCTGACAATCGACCTCATCGCCGTCGACCCCAACGGGTCGCTCACGCCGCAGATTCGCCGCGACCACGAGTCGCGTTACTACGACACGACGGCGTTCCAGTACATCGGTTTCAATCCGCGCACCGCCGCCGTAGCCGATTCCCGCGTGCGCCGCGCCATCGCTCTCGCCGTCGACCGCGAGACCATCGTGTCAAACACGCTCGACGGGCGCGCAATCGCGGCTCCTCTGGCGTTTTCCCCCGCGCACCCGCTGTACAACGCGTCGTGGGTGCCGAGCGAGACGCACATACCCGCCGTCGAGATGTCCAACCTGCTGCACGACGCGGGCATGTACGACACCGACAACGATCTGTGGCTCGACTACCCGACTTTTGACGGCTACGAGCCTGTCAAACTGACCCTGCTCGTCGCGCAGGAGAACCCCGCCCGCGTCGCCGCCGCCCGATCCGTCGCGGACGCGTTGCAGCGCGTCGGCGTGAATGTCGCCGTGACCGAGGTGTCGTATTCCGTGTTCGCGACGCGGCTTGCCAACGGCTCGTTCGACCTGTACTACGGCGAGACGCGTCTGCCCGCGAATTTCGACCTCACGGAACTGCTCACCAACGGCGGCGCGCTGAACTTCGGGAATATGGGCGGCTCGGATTACGCGGAGCTTATCGACAATTTCCTCGCGTCCCCCGACGACGCGACACGCGCGGGCGCGGCGCAGGCACTCTGCCGCAAGATATACAGCGAATGTCCCATCATACCGATAGCGTTCATGCAACACGCGGTCTACTCGGCGCGCGGCGCGATACGCGAACTCCCGCTCTCACCGAGCGGCGTGTTCCGCCGCATCACGGAGTGGACGTTTTTGCAGAAATATAATTAATCAGAGGGTGCGACAAGTTATGGTTTACCGATATTTCACGGAGAAGCGCGAGCAATTTGACGTTGAAGCGCGCTCATTGCTCGCCGAATCGCGCGATTTTCTCGGCATCGCGACGCTCAGCGCGGTGCGCGTGTTCAACCGATACGACATTGAGGGCGCGGACGACGATTCAATCGGCGGCATCGCGTCGAAAGTGCTGTCGGAACCCGCCATCGATCTGCTGTATCCCGAGATTTTGCCCGAACTCGACGCGCCGTTCGTCCTCGCCGTTGAGTCGCTGCCCGGGCAGTACGACCAGCGCGCCGACTCGTGCGCGCAATGCGCCGAGATGATAACGCGCGGTACCCGCCCGACCGTGCGTTGCGCGGTTGTGTACGCGTTTTACGGTGAATTGACTGAATCCGACCGCGACGCGTTGCGGCGGTTGCTGATCAACCCCGTCGAGTCCCGCGAAGCGTCGCACGATAAGCCCGAGACGTTGCGCGAATCGTACCCCGAACCGCCCGAGACTCCGATTTTGCACGATTTCCGCACAGCTTCGGGCGACGCGCTCACCGACTATCTGCGCGAGTACGCACTCGCGATGGACATAGACGATCTGAGGTGTCTGCAACAGTACTTCCGCGACGAGGAACACCGCGACCCGACGGAGACGGAGTTGCGGCTCGTCGATACATACTGGTCTGACCACTGCCGTCACACGACGTTTCTCACCTCGCTCGACGATATCGGCGTTCACGGTGCCGCGCAGTCGGGCTATTCGCTGTATCTCGACCTGCGCCGTGAGGTGTACGGCGATGCCGCTGACACGCGCCCCGTCACGCTCATGGACGTTGCGACAATCGCGGCAAAAGCGTTGAAAAAACGCGGGTTGCTCGCAAATCTCGACGTGTCGGACGAGATCAACGCGTGTTCAATCGTCGTGGATGTGGACAACGACGGCGCAACCGAAAAATGGCTTTTAATGTTCAAAAACGAGACACACAACCACCCGACGGAGATCGAGCCGTTCGGCGGTGCGGCGACGTGCATCGGCGGCGCGATACGCGATCCGCTGTCGGGGCGCGCATACGTGTATCAAGCGATGCGCGTCACGGGTTCCGCCGACCCGCGCGCCGCAGTCGGCGACACGCTCACGGGCAAACTACCGCAACGCCGCATCACCACGTCGGCGGCGCACGGTTATTCGAGCTACGGCAACCAGATAGGGCTTGCGACGGGTCTCGTGCATGAGTTCTACCACCCGAAATACGCCGCGAAACGTATGGAGATCGGCGCGGTAGTCGGCGCGGTGCCGCTTGCGAACGTGCGCCGCGAGACGCCGACGCCCGGCGACGTCGTAATCCTGCTCGGCGGGCGCACGGGGCGTGACGGTATCGGCGGCGCGACGGGTTCGTCCAAGTCGCACACGCGCGAGAGCGTCGTCACGATGGCGAGCGAGGTGCAGAAGGGCAACGCACCCGAGGAGCGCAAGATTCAGCGTCTGTTCCGCGACGCTCAGGTCACGCGGATGATCAAACGCTGCAACGATTTCGGCGCGGGCGGCGTGTCCGTCGCGATCGGCGAACTCGCCGACGGCTTGGAAATCGACCTGTCTAAGGTGCGCAAAAAATACGACGGTCTCGGCGCGACGGAGCTTGCGATAAGTGAGTCGCAGGAGCGCATGGCGGTAGTCGTCGCCGCGTCGGACGCTGACGCGTTCATCGAAAAAGCGGCTGGTGAGAACCTCGAAGCGTACGTCGTCGCGCGCGTCACCGCCGAACCGCGCATGGTGCTGAAATACGGCGGCGCGACGGTCGCGAACCTGTCGCGCGCGTTTCTGAACTCGAACGGCGCGGTGAAACACGCGCACGCCGAGATTTACGAATCGCCCGAACCGCTGATAGCGAAACTGCCGATAAATCCGATTGAGCGTCTGCGCAATACCGCGTCAGATTTACAGTTTGCGTCGCAGCGCGGCATGGCTGAGCTGTTCGACAGTTCCGTCGGCGCGTCGGCGGTACTCGCGCCGTACGGCGGGCGCACGCAGCGTACGCCGACGCAGGTCATGGCGTCGCTCCTGCCCGTGCCGAACGGAAAAACGACGACGGCGAGCGTCATGGCGTTCGGTTTCGACCCGTTTTTATCCGACCGCGACACGTATGCGGGCGCGAAATTCGCCGTGATTACGAGCATCGCGAAGCTCGTCGCGGCGGGCGTTGACCCCGACGCGGTGTATCTCACGTTTCAGGAGTATTTCGAGAAATTGCGCGACGATCCGACGCGCTGGGGCAAGCCGCTGTCGGCTCTGCTCGGCGCGCTCGAAGCGCAAATCGGGTTGGAAACCGCCGCAATCGGCGGTAAGGACAGCATGTCGGGTAGTTTCCTTGAACTCGACGTGCCGCCTACGCTCGTCTCGTTCGCCGTCGCACCCGCCGATGCGCGCACGATAATCTCGCCCGAATTTAAGGCTCCCGACCACACTCTCGCGCTGTTCACGCCGCGCGGTACGTTGCCCGAGACGAAGCAGCAGTGGCGCGAGATACACGCGCTCGTCAAGTCGGGCGCGATCGTCGCCGCGTGGGCGATTGACGCGGGCGGTGTCGCGGAAGCGGTCACGAAGATGTCGTTCGGTAACAATATCGGCGCGGAGATTGACGCGGACACGCTCGCGATTGCTCCGCACTCATTCGCGGGCGGCATACTCGCGGAACTCGCGTCGCCCGTTGGCGGCGCGCACATCGTCGGACGCACAATCGCGGAACCCGTGATACGCATCGGTGGCGAGAGCGTCGCGATTGCCGAGCTTCTCACTTTGAGCGAATCGACGCTCGAATCCGTGTTCCCGACGCGCGCCGAGCACACGGGCGACGCGCCGAGCATTGCCGCGAACAAGCGGCACACCATCGTCGCGGGTCACAAATTCGCGGCACCGCGCGCCACGGTGCTGAGTTTCCTCGGCACGAACAGCGAGATCGACACCGCCGCCGCGCTCACACGCGCGGGTGCGAACGCCGACGTCCTCGTGGTGCGCAACCTCACGCCCGACGCGCTGCGCGACTCGATAACACGTGCCGCCGACGCGATACGCAACAGCCAGATCGTCGTTCTGCCGGGCGGGTTCTCGGGCGGCGACGAACCCGACGGCTCCGCGAAGTTCATCACGGCGTTCTTCCGCGCGCGCGAGGTGTCGGATGCGGTGAACGGTCTGCTGAATGTCGGCGACGGGCTGATGCTCGGTATTTGCAACGGTTTTCAGGCTCTCATCAAGCTCGGTCTCGTCCCCTACGGCTGGATCGCGGAACCCGACGAGAACGCGCCGACGCTCACGCACAACATCATCGGGCGGCACATGGCGCGGTACGCGTACACGCGCGTCGCGTCCGTCGCGTCGCCGTGGATGAGCCGCGCGAACGTGGGCGACGTGTTCGCGGTGCCGCTGTCGCACGGCGAGGGGCGTTTCGTCGCACCCGACGACGCGCTGAAAATGATCATCTCGGGCGGCGGTATCGCGACGCAGTACTGCGATATCGGCGGCACCGTGTCGATGGACATATCGGTGAACCCCAACGGTTCGATGGCGGCGGTCGAGGGGCTGTACTCCCCTGACGGGCGCGTGTTCGGCAAGATGGGACACATCGAGCGGCGCGGAGACCTCGTAGGGCGCAACATCGAGGGCGAACGCCACATGCCCGTGTTCGAAAGCGGCGTGTACTACTTCAGTTAACAATTAACTAATGAACAGTTGGGGACGAGGGAAACAAACACCGCCGACTGCGGTCGGCACCCCTTTTCGAAAGGGGGCAAGGGTTGGACGGGGGTTGCGGATTGCGTCGGATAACGCGCCGTAGGGGCGACCATTGGTCGCCCGTAAGGATTTCGCATAGCCCAACAGGGCGACCACATAGGGTCGCCCCTACACAAACCGATACACGCGCGAGAGAACCAAGCCCCTGAAACGCACCGCAGGGCGGCAGCAAAACGAACCGCAGTGTCTTTTAGCGTGACGTGACGCAGTTTTCTCGCCTTAGCGAAGCAGAAACTATTGGTTTTGGAGTGATGAGATGCGAACTCCGCAATACTGTCGTCCTCGGTTAAAGGAACTCGCGATTTTTGCCCACCATCGCCGCCGCTGCCGTTCTCGCGTCTCACGGAAGCGATAACGGCGCGGTGCGTTCCCTCCAACGGGCTTTGGTTACTTTCCCCCGACGGAAAGTAACGCCGCGCGGCGAGCGCGGACAAGCTATCGAAACGCAGAGCATCGTCTGCGACGCACGTCGCGAGATTAATCGAAAATCAAGGGGATTCTTCGCTTCGCTCAGAATGACAGGGGGGTGCTCAGAATGACAGGGGGGGTGCTCTGAATGACAGGTATTGGCAAGTCGCGAGCCATATCCGTAATAAAACAGTCAAAAACATCATGGGGGTGGGATTTATGACAGACAAAGAACTCATTGACCTTGCGCGCGGCGCAAAACAACACTCGTACAGCCCTTATTCGCATTTCGCGGTGGGTGCGGCTATCGAGTGCGACGGCGGGCTCGTGTTTACGGGCTGCAACATCGAGAACGCGTCATTCGGCGCGACGTTATGCGCGGAGGCGGTCGCGCTGTCCTCTGCGGTCGCGGAGGGACACCGCTCGTTCCGCAGGATCGCTATCGTCTCGGACAGCGAGCAGTACTGCTACCCGTGCGGCTCGTGTCGCCAGTTGTTGCAGGAGTTTGCGCCCGATATTGAGGTGCTTGCCGCGCGCAACAGCGGCGCGTGGGTGAGCTATCATCTCAATCAACTGTTGCCGAAGCCGTTTCAATTCAGGGGATAGTCCGCAAAATTGTAACGCAATTGTAACACTATTCCGCGCCAAATGTGGTAAGATATGGGCAACAAATTACTTTTGGAGGTGCGCACATGGATTCAGGAACCAAGAAGTTTTCGCCGCTGTCGTCAGGTACCGACGCGCAGGCGATCCTCACGACGGTGTACGAAGCGTCGCTCGAAAAGGGGTACAACCCCATCAACCAGATCGTCGGCTATATCATCACCGAGGACCCGACGTACATCACGAACCACCGCAACGCGCGCAACCTTATATGCAAGCTCGACCGCGACGAACTCCTGTGCGAGATGGTCAAGTCGTATCTGGGGAAAGACAATTAACAGTTAACAATTGGGGACGCGGGTTGCGGCGTAATCGTAGGGGTCGGTCTTGACCGACCCGCCGCGCAAAGATGTGCAATTGTCGTATGTCACGCGTCGCCGCAACAAAAGCGACGGGGTGGGTTTACCGCCCTGTGCAAATAAATTGTAAGGGAAATCGGGAAAATGATTCAGGACATCTTGCCCCGTGTATATCACGTGGAGTATGACACCATCGCGTCGCCGCATGACGGCGACTTTGTGCTGCCGTTCGACGGGCAGAACATCACCGCGCTCGAATCGGGCAACACCCCGCGCTACATACGCTACGAGGAGTTGCGCAACCCTCAGACACCGTTGCGGTACCTGTTCTCCGTCGACCACAACCGCTATTTTCTGCCGACGGCGAAACTCTCGCCCGAAGAACTGCCCGAGGGCTACATAGAACGCCCGACGTTCATCTTCCACATGATGCCCGACCGCGCGGACGCGTTCGTCGGTATCACGGCGCACTCGCTGTACCTGTGGTACGACGCGCGGAAATTCTGCGGACGTTGCGGCGCGCACACCGAGCACTCACAGACGGAGCGCGCGATTATCTGCCCCGAGTGCGGTCTCGTGCTGTACCCGCAGATCGCGCCCGTCGTGATCGTCGCGGTGACGAACGGCGACAAACTGCTGCTCACGCGGTACAAGAACCGCGGACCCGGCGCGTACGCGCTGATCGCGGGTTTCGTCGAGACGGGCGAGACGCTTGAGGACGCTGTGCGCCGCGAGGTCATGGAGGAAGCTGGTCTGCGCGTGAAAAATCTGCGCTACTACAAATCCCAGCCGTGGGGCTTTTCCAGCTCGCTGCTGAACGGGTTTTTCTGCGAGGTGGACGGCGACGACACAATAACCGTCGACGAGATCGAACTGTCCGAAGCGTTGTGGCTGACAGCGGACGAGATTGAGCAGCGTGACAACGGCGTCGCGCTGACCGCCGAGATGATCGAGCGGTTCCGCACGGATAGCGTCCCCGAGTATCACGGTTTGCAGTGATAACAATCACCGTCGCGCCGTATGACCCTCTGTGGCGGCTCGAATTTGAGAAAATCCGCGCGGAACTCGCGGCGGCACTCGGCGACGACGCGCGAATCGAGCATGTCGGCAGCACGTCGGTACCCGATCTCGCGGCGAAACCGACGATCGACATCGATGTTGTGATCGCGGCGGGCGAATTTCGGGCGACGCGCGAGAAACTCGAAGGCATCGGATACACGCACAGGGGCGATTACGGTATCCGCGGGCGCGAAGCGTTTCACTACGACGGCAAGCGGCACCTGATGCGGCACAACCTCTACGTCTGCGCGTCCGATTCGTCGGAACTCGCGCGTCATCTCGCGTTGCGCGATTGGCTGCGCGCGCACGACGACGACCGCGACGAGTACGCGCGCGTAAAAACCGAGGGTGCGCGGCTGTACCCGCACGATATCGACGCGTATATCGCGCACAAGCAGGCGTTTATCCTCGGGATTTACCGAAAAGTCGGTGTCCCCTGTTTCGCGCCGAAATCTTACGACGGCAACGAGCATTTTATGAGTATCGCGCTCGCGTTTGCGCGGCGGACTGCGGATTACGGCGAGACACCCGTCGGTGCCGTCGTCGTGTCGCCTGACGGGAAAATCCTCGGTCACGGACACAACCGCCGTGAGGGACTGCGCGATATCGCGTCTCACGCGGAGATCGAGGCTATGCGCAACGCGGCGAACGCTGTCGGCGACTGGCGGCTCACGGACTGCTCGCTGTACGTGACGCTCGAACCGTGTCCGATGTGCGCGGGTGCGATAATCGCGGCGCGCGTGTCGCGCGTGTTCTACGGTGCGCGGGACGAGAACGGCGGCGCGGTGTCGGGCAACCTCAACATGTTCGTCGAGTTCGGCGGCGGCACGGAGGTCACGGGCGGTGTACTCGCCGACGAGTGCGGTGCGGTGCTGTCGGAGTTTTTCAGGGGTATGCGAAACCCCGTTTAGAGGACGTACTTGACCGTTCCGCGCTGCAATTTTGCGAATTATCACGTGTTTTCGGCGGGCGGGTCATTTACCCGCCCCTGCTTTTTTCACGCAAATTTTGTCCTGTCGCGGAATTTCTCTTGCGTTTTTCGGACGTGTGTGCTACAATGGCGAAAGTTTCATTCAAGGAGGTATCATATTCAAATGGTTGTTACTCAGACAAAGTTCGGCGCGGTGACGATTGACCGCGATGTTTTTACGATGCTCGCAGGCGAAGCCGCCACAAACTGCTTCGGCGTGAAGGGTATGACGGTGCTCAGTGTCACAGACGGAATTGTTCACCTGTTAAAGCGCGAATCCATGAGCCGCGGCGTTCGGGTGACATATAATGATAACAATACCATCTCCATTGAGTTGCACATCGCTGTCGGGCGTGATGTGAACATCCCTGTGGTCTGCGAGAGCATACAGTCAGAGGTTCGTTTTAAGGTCGAGTCCGCCGCCGGAATTGACGTTGAGCGCGTTGATATCTTCGTCGACTCAATGATAATTGGGTAGGGAGGATAGAACGATTGACTGAATTTATCACAGGCGCGGCGTTCACGCGCATGATCCAAAACGCCGCCGCCGCAATCGAGAACCACAAGACCGAGATCAACGAACTGAACGTATTCCCCGTGCCTGACGGCGACACAGGCACCAATATGAGCCTTACGATGTCCAAAGGCGCGGAAAAGCTCGCGGAATCGGCATCAGACACCATCGGCAAGGCTGTGCAGGTCACGGCGGCGGCGTTGTTGCGCGGCGCGCGCGGCAACTCTGGCGTTATTCTGTCGCTGCTGTATCGCGGCGTGTCCAACGAACTGCGCGAATTGGACGTGGCGGACGCGGTCACGTTCTCCCGCGCGTTACAGGCGGGTTCCGACGCCGCGTACGCGAACGTGCGCAAGCCCACCGAGGGTACGATACTCACCGTGGCTCGTCTCGCGGCTGAGGCGGCGACGGCGCGCGCCGCTGAGACGCGCGATATCGAGGACGTTTTGGAATACGCCCTCTCCGCGTCGAAAATCGCGCTCGCGGACACCATAAATCTCAACCCCGTGCTGAAAAAAGCGGGCGTTATCGACTCGGGCGGCAAGGGTTACGTGTATATTCTCGACGCGATGCTGCGCTCACTGCGCGGCGAGACCATCGCGTCGAACGGCGGCGACACCGAACCGCGCGACTCCGCCGATTTCACGTCGTTCAGCACCGACGAGATCACGTTCGCGTACTGCACGGAGTTCATCGTCGCGCGTGAGACGAAAAAGCACCCCGACACGTTGCGCGAATTTCTCGACGCGCGCGGCGACAGTATCGTCGTCGTGGACGACGACGAGATCATCAAGGTGCATGTGCATACGAACGACCCCGGTGTCGTACTCACCGAGGCGTTGACGTTCGGCGGACTGCTGACCGTTAAGATCGAGAACATGCGCGAACAGCACACGCAGAAGCTCGTCGAAGCGGAAGCGCAGGACGTAAAACCCGTCGAGATCGAGAAGCGTTACGGCATGGTCGCCGTCAGCTCGGGCGAGGGGCTGTCCGCACTGTTCCGTGACCTCGGCGCGGACGGTATTATCACGGGCGGGCAGACGATGAACCCGTCGACGGAGGACATTCTCAACGCCGTTGAGCGCGTTCCCGCCGAGATCGTGTTTGTGTACCCGAACAACAGCAACATCATCTTCGCGGCGCAACAGGTCGTGCCGCTGTCGACGCGCACGGTTATCGTCGTACCGTCAAAGTCGATACCGCAGGGCATCTCCGCGATGCTCGTGTTCGACGCGGACGAGGAACCCGACACTCTCGAAACCGCTATGACGGACGCGCTCGCGACGGTGCGCACGATCCAGATCACGCACGCGGCGCGCGATTCGACGTTCGACGGTTTGGACATCAAGACGGGGCAGTTCCTCGGGTTGCTCGACGATAGTATGTATTTTTGCGGCGACGAGTTCGACGAGCTGTTGCAGAACACGGTCACGACCGCGCTCGCGTCCGTCGAATCCCCGAATTTCGTCACAATATTCGCGGGTGAAGGCGCGTCGGACGAGGAATCGGCTGAGCTTGCGCAGGCGTTCGAGTCGCGTCTGCCGTCAGCGGAGATCACGTCGGCGGTCGGCGGTCAACCCGTGTATCGGTACATCATCAGCGTGGAATAAGGTGTAATAATCATCGTAACGGAGCGGGGTTTTCCCCGCTCCGCTTGTTTTATGTGGAGCGGACACACCGCTGAAATTACAATTGCGGATACGCGTTGTCGTAGGGGCTGTCTTGACCCCACGGCTACCGCATTTACTTTTTCACTCGTCATTGCGAGCCGCGCGAAGCAATCCAGTCCCCCGTTTCTTCGTCCAAACCCTCGTAAAACGCGAGGTTGGACGAGGTTGCGTGTTCTGGATTGCTTCGTGCGCTCGCAATGACGGGAGTTGGAACGCGGAAAAGTAGCAACGGGTCGGTCAAGATCGACCCCTACGAAAGGTTTGCGCATGTTCCAATCCGTGAGCATACAACCAACGGTTGTGTGCTACTTGCCGTTTGTTCGCTTTACAATCTGCGGCGACTGCGGTACAATACACTCACGGTACCGAATTTACGGAGGTAAACGCGCATGGACATCGGGCAGACAATCAAACGGCTCCGCCGCGAGCGCGGTTTCACGCAGGAGGATCTTGCCGAGCGGCTGAACATCACAGCGCAAGCCGTGTCGAAGTGGGAGAACGGCATCGCGGCACCTGACATCTCGCAGCTCGCGCCGCTCGTGAGCATATTCGGCGTGAGCGCGGATACGCTTCTCGGCATTGACAACGCGAACGAGGACGCTGAGGTGCAGAACCTCATCGACGACACTGAGCGTGAGATGTACGGTCGCCCGCTCACCCCGCGCGACGACTACGACGTTCGCGCGTTCGCGGCGGAGATTGACGCGATAGAACGTGAGCATTACGAACGGCTTCACGCCGCACTCGCGCGGTATCCGAACAATCGAAAACTGTTGCGCGAGTGTATCTTGCGCGGCAACGGCATGAGCGACGACCCTGAAATTCTCGCGGAAATCGAGCGCATGGCGCGGCTTTTGACCGAGTACGGCGCGGACGCGGAGACGGCGCGATTCGTCGGCGGCACGCTCTTTAACGCGCACCTAAGAATCGGCGACTACGCCAAGGCGCGGGAGTATGCGGCGACATTGCCCGAGTATCTCACGTCGCGCGGGCTTTTGCTCTCACAGATTTTGTCGTCGGAAGTGGGCGACGCGGACGAGCAGTCGCGGCAGAACTGCCGAAACATTCAGCAACTCATGGGCGTGTTGCAAGCGGAACTCATGGGACTCTCGACGACATACGCACGGCGCGGTCAAATCGAGGACGCAATCGCCGTTTCGCGGGCATATTTCGACATCTCGGAGATTATCTACGGCGGCGGCGAGTACCCCGTTATCAACGCAAACTGTGTAATTATCGCGTCGAATTACCTGTCGATCGGCGACAAAGCGTCCGCGCTCGACTGGCTCGAAAAGTGCGCAGACTTGTGCGTCGCGGACGCGACGTGGAACGGCAAAGTCGTGCGGTTCGAGTCGCCTATTATGCGGTACGCGGAGATTGACATGACACCGTACACCGACGGCGCAAAGGCGAGTATACAACTCGAACTGTCGCGTATTCCGCATATAAGCGAGGCTCTGCGCGACGAGCCGCGATTTATCGCGCTGCTCGAACGCGTGGACGCGATGGAATAGCCCACGACATGGCGACTACACGCAGTGTCGCCCCGTTACGGTTTGCGCACATGCAAACTCGTGATTCGCATATAAAAAGGACGGGGGTTGCGGCAAATCCGCAACCCACGTCCTTTATCTGTTATCTGTCAATTCCGACCGCCACCGCCGCCGCCTGAGCTGTGACCGCCGCCACCGCCGCCGCCGCTACTGCCGCCGCCACCGCCGCCGCCGAATCCGCCGAATCCGCCGCCTGACGATCCGCCTGATGAACCACCCGACGAGCCGAAGCCGCCGAATCCGCTTCCGCGCGAACTGCCGCCCGATGATCCGCCGCTGCCGCCGAAGCCGCCGTAACCGTTGCCGCGTGACGAATTGCCGCTCGGACGTGATCCACCGCTCGGGCGTGAGCCCCCGCTCGGGGGACGCGGACCGCCGCGAGGTGGCGGTCTGTTGTAGCGGTTGTTATACCACACGCGGTGCGGACGTGTGCCGCCCCACATGTACCACCAGTGGTATCGCGGCACAGGCACGCCGATTGAGTGGTAGTACGCGCCGTAACGCGTGCGGTCACTCGATGCCGCAACTGCGATGATGATCAGTACGATGACGAGAATCACGATGAGCGGGGCAAAATTCGGACTCGTCACGGGGTACACGGGTTCGGGCTGCCACGGGATATCTGGAATTGGTCTCCCGGGGTCGTACCCGGGGTCATAACCGGGGTCGTACGCGGGATCGTCGGCGAACAGCCCGTACTGGTCGGCGTACCACGAGAACAGCGGTTCGAGAACCTTGTTCACCGCTCTGTCGTACTGTCCCGCGTCCACATCGTCCCAGAAATAGTTGTTCAGCAGGTCGTTTGTGCGATCTGACGTCCAGTATTTCGCCACGCCGTCGCCGACAGCGAGCCACCCCTTATTCTCCCGCACGACCAAGAGCAGCAACATGCCGTTGTTTTTCTGCGCGTTGCCCACGCCCCAGTTGTTGAACAGCGTCAGCGCGTACTCCTGCGATTTCATGCCGTCGAGATAGTCTATCGTCACGACGACGATCTGCGCGCCGTCGCACAGTGCTTCAAGCCCGTTGCCCGCGTCGTGGTTCGAGTCGATGATCTTGTTGCGCGTCGCCGCCGACAGCACATTCGCGTAGTCCGCGACATAGTACTCGGGCGACTGATCGACGACCACCGCAAGCGCGGGTATTACGAACGCGGCACACAGAATCGCCGCAACCAAAAACGCTGTAATCTTTTTCAATTTTCTACCTCCTCCATTCTACTGTCGTAGTGAACCCCAAGCTATCGTCGTCCCACGTCGTCGTCGTTTTAGACACGTACTGCAACGTGCCGACGCGGTACATCAGCTTCGCGCCGCCTATCACGATGTCTTGCAGCGCAAACACATGTTCGTTGTACTCCGCGCCGAGTTCGTCGGCGTATGCCGCCGCGCCGCGGAACCCCTGAGCGCAGTCGCTCACGGTGCGCAATTCCTGCTCGGACAGGTTTTGCATTATCAGCACGGCGTACAGTTCCTCAAACGTCTCGCGCATGCGTCCTGCCGATACCGTGCGGGACGTGATGTCGGTGAACGCGGAGTTGAACCCGCCGCCGTACCCTATCCACGCGTCGCGCGCGTCGCGCAACCGATTACGCCACAACTCCGTCTCGGGGTAGTTGTTCGCAACGCTGATAAGCCCCAACGCTTTCCCTGCATACTGATTGATCTGCGACTCGATTGACGGCTTAGTATACCCCTGCGCCGTGTCGGGTACGCCCCGATAAAACAACGCTTCCACCCGATTGATCTCGCGCGTGACGCTGCGGTTGATGCCGCCGTACAACGATACCGCAATGATTACGGCGGACAGGAGTATCGCGAACGCGCGGTTTTTCAGTAGTTTCCTCACTTGCGCAGGTCGAGCAGTTTCTGCTTCAATTCGCCCTCGAGCTTGCCGAGTTCGACCTCAGCTTCCTGACGTTTGCGCGAACCCTCAGCCTGAATCGTGCGCACCTCTTCGAGCGTGTCGATGAGCGTCTTGTTCGTATGCACGAGCGTCTCCACGTCGGCTATGCCGCGCTCGGACTCCTGCGCGATCTCGACGGTGCTGATTTTCAGCGCGTCGGCGTTCTTTTTCAGCAGCTCGTTTGTCATGTTCGTGACCTCTCTCTGCGCCGACATCGCCTGATGCGCGTGGTGCATACCGAGCGCGAGTACCATCTGCGACTTCCACAGCGGTATCGTGTTCACAATCGAGGTCTGAATCTTCTCGACCATCAGGCTGTCGTTGTTCTGTATCAGGCGTATCTGCGGTGCCATCTGTATCGAGATGATGCGCGTGAGTTCGAGGTCGTACAGCTTCTTCTCGAAGCGGTTGAGCATGTTCGCGTAGTCCTGAACCGCCTGCGCGTCCTCGGGCAACCCCGATTCCTGCGCTTTCTTCTGCAACTCGGGCAGTTCCGTCGCGCGGCACTGTTCGAGTTTGCGCTTGCCCGCGAGAATGTACATCGTCAGCTCTTTGAAGTACGCCTGATTGAGGTCGTACATCTTGTCGAGCATCGCCGCGTCTTTCAGCAGCGTCATCTGGTGCTTCTCCAAGAGTTCGGCGATCTTGTCGACGTTCTTCTCGCACGCGTCGTACTGCGTTTTCATCGTCTCCATCTTGTTGCGCACCTTTTTGCCGATGCCGAAGATACCTTTTTTCTCCTCGTCGCCGTAGTTGAAGCCTTTGAGCTGCACGACAAGGCTCGTCAGCATATCGCCGACCTCGCCCATGTCCTTCGTGCGCACGTTATCGAGCGTCGTCTCCGAAAAGCTCGCGATGTTGTGCTGTGCCGCCGCGCCGTAGGTCAAAACGGCGTTCGTGTCGCGCACGTCGATCTGGTCGGCGAAACTGATGACGATCTTCTGCTCCTCCTCGCTGAGCTGCGACAGATCGAGCTTCGCGACGGGTGCGGGTTCCTCGGCGGCAACCGCGGCAGCCGCCGCCGCAATAGCCGACGCGGGCGTTTTCGGCTCCTCGGGGTTGAGCGTAAGCGTAGGTGTGTAGTTGATGTCGGACATGATAGTAACTCCTTTATTTGTAGAGATGAGATGTCAGAGGTTAGATGTCAGAGCGGGGACGTGGGATGTTGGCAAACCCCCGCAACTCGCGTCCTAACTGTTAACTGTTAATTGTTAACTGTTAATTGTTAACTGATAATTGCCGACTCCTTCGCGTTTTAGGAAATCCTGCAACACCGTGATGTCCGTCTCGATGTCCATCGCCTCGCTCTTGAACAGCGAGTCGTAGAACTTCTCAAAGCTCACGTCGATTGAGTCGAGCGCGGACTCGATGCGCGCCATCGTATCGCTCACGAGTTCACCGTGCGCCGCCTGCGTCTCGTATCGGGCATACTCGCGCAACAGCTTCTGCACCGTCGGCAGATACAGCTCGTTGAACCGACGCGTCGCGCGGTAGTCTGACGCGTCGTCCGTGAGGTTGTTGAAGATGCGGTTCGTCGCGTCGGCGATCAGCCCGATCTTCGTCGCGACGGCACCGCTCCGCACACGCGACGCGATGTCGCGCATCTCACGTACGGCGGCTCTGCCCGCGCGCAGCAGCGCGTCGATCTCCGCGTCGCCTGTCTCAACGGGCGGTGCGGGTATCTCGACGTACTCCGTTTTCGTGGTCAACAGCGTCAACAGCACGAACACGGCGACGGCGACGACCGCAAGCACGATGAGATTACCCGCGCGATACATCGGCAGGAACACGCCCCAGATCACGCACACGGCGGCGACAGCGTAGATCGGGATTGATGAAGTTTTACGAATTTTCTTTTTCATGCCCCTATCGTACCACCCTTTCGCTGAAATGTCAATGAAATTACGGTTAATTTTGGCTTAATGAGCAAATCGTATTTGGAGATTAATTGCGGTTTTCTTAAATAAGCTATTGATTTTTGTCCCGTAATAGTGTATTATGTCGTTAACAAAACAACAACAAACAGCAACAAACGATAATATATCAGTTTTTGGACGGTGACGTATGGGCGAGAGCGACGGTGCGTTCAATCTCCGCGAGTATTTTGAGGGTCAATGGGCGTCGCGTTCCCGCCCCGGTAAATCCGCGGTGTCGGCGGAGACGTGGGACGAGCGCGCCGAGGAGTGGATTCGCGGCATTGAATCAGGCGGCAAACAGAATATGCTCGAACGCGTCGGCACGACCTCCGCGTATCTGCGCGGGCGCGGACTGCTCGGCGCGGGCGATTCCGTCGCCGATGTGGGCTGCGGTCCCGGTCTGTTCGTCGCTGAGTTCGCGGAAAGCGCGAAATACGCGCTCGGTATCGACTTCTCCCGACGCTTCGTCGAGTACGGGCGCGAGATATGCGCCGCGCGCGGGTTGACGAACACGTCGTTCCGCGCGGAGGATTTTCTGACGTTCGACATTGACGCGGCGGGCTTGGTCGGGCAATTCGACCTCGTGTTCACGTCGATCACGCCCGCGAGCACGGGGCGCGGCTGTCTCGACAAGCTCATACGCATGTCGCGCGCGTTCTGCTGCAACTGCTCGTTCGCGAACACGTCAGATTCGCTGACCCCGCGCGTCATGCGCGAGGTGTTCGGCTCAACATCGCCGTCGCGCTTCTCGGGCGACGGGTTTTACGCGCTGGTGAATCTGCTGTGGCACCGAGGGTACTACCCCGAGACGTACTATTATGCCGACGAGCGCAGCGAAACATACGCGCCGACACTCCGCGACGCTCAGCGTCTCGCCGATCTGTGCGGGCGCGAATCCGACGACGACACCGCCAAGGTTTTACAGTGGTTGGAGCGCAACGGCGCGGCGACGCGTGAATCCGTGTACCGCTACGGGTTCATACTCTGGGACACGCGCGTTCGGGACGAGAGATGACGGTGCGCGGAATAAAAGCTGAACAAAACGCGATTGAGCGGTCGAAAAACCGCGCGCACTCGCTTGTCATCGCCGTTATCGGCGCGCTCGTCATCGCCGCTCTGTTCGTCTCGTTCGCGATCGGGCGATACCCGATCAAGCCGCCCGAACTGCTCGCGGCGGTGTGGGCGAAACTCGCGGGGTTGCTGAACCGCGCGCTGATCCCGATATTCAAGCAGCAGATCAACATACCCGAGGTGTCCGCGACGACGAACGCGATACTGTGGAACGTGCGGTTCCCGCGCATCGTCCTGTCGTGTCTCGTCGGGTGCTGTCTGTCGTCGGCGGGAGCCGCGTATCAGGGCGTTTTTCAGAACCCCATGGCGTCGCCCGACATACTCGGCGCGTCGGCGGGTGCCGCGATGGGTGCCGCACTCGCGATACTGCTGCAACTCGGCTCGCGCATGGTCATGCTGTTCGCGTTCGGTGCGAGTTTAATCACAATCACGCTCGTGATGCTCATCTCACGCGTCGCGCGCGGCAGTCAGGTTTTGCGCATCATTCTCGCGGGCATAATGGTGTCGTCGCTGTGCAACGCCGTCACGTCGTTCATCAAACTCGTCGCCGACCCGAACAATATTCTGCCCGAGATAACGTACTGGATGATGGGTTCGCTCGCAAAAACGCGCATAGCGAGCGTAAAACTCGCGATTATCCCGATGCTCGTCGGGCTGATACCCCTGCTGCTGATACGCTGGCGCATAAATCTGCTCACGCTGTCCGACGACGAGGCGCGCACGATGGGCGTGTCCGTCGGAAAAGTGCGGTTTCTCGTGATCGTCTGCGCGACGCTCGTTACGGCGGCGAGCGTGTCCATATCGGGACTTATCGGCTGGGTCGGTCTCGTCGTGCCGCATTTGATGCGGAGGCTCGTCGGCAGTAACTACCGCCATCTGATGCCCGCATCGATGGTCGGCGGCGCGCTGTTCCTGCTGATTGTCGACAACTTCTCGCGCAACCTCCTGCCTACGGAGATACCGATAGGCATACTGACCGCGATCATCGGCGCGCCGTTCTTCATCTGGATGATCACACGGGAGCGTGAGGAGATATGAGCGAAAATATGCTGTCCGTGCGCAACCTGTCGTTCTCGTACGGTACGCACGATGTCCTGCGCGACGTGAGCTTTGACGCACCCGTCGGGCAGATGCTCGCGGTACTGGGTCCGAACGGCGTGGGCAAGAGTACGCTGTTCCGCTGTATGCTCGGATTGGAGACGCGGTATCGCGGCGAGATTACGCTCGGCGGCAAGCCGATACGCAGCATCTCTCCGCGCCAACTCGCGCAACAGATCGCGTACGTGCCGCAGTCGCACTCGCCGTCGTTCAATTACAGCGTGTTCGACATGGTGCTGATGGGTACCACGGCGCGCGTCGGACTGCTCAACTCGCCGCGTGAGGCGCAGATCGCGGTGACGGAGCAGTCTCTCGAACGCGTCGGCATACTGCATCTGCGTGATCGCGGGTATCTGCGCATATCGGGCGGTGAGCGGCAACTGACGCTGATCGCGCGCGCGTTGGCGCAGCAGGCGAGCGTCGTCATCATGGACGAGCCGACCGCCAGTCTCGACTACGGCAACGGTCTGCGCGTGCTGAAACAGGTGCGCGACCTCGCGCGCGAGGGTCTGACCGTCGTGCAGAGTACGCACAACCCCGACCACGCGTTCATGTTCGCGGATCAGGTGCTCGCGATGGTCGACGGTGCCGTCGCCGCGTTCGGAACGCCCGACGAGACGCTCGACGAGCCTATGATCGAAGCTCTGTACGGCATACGCGCAAAACTGCGCCACGTCGACGGTGTTACGTCGGTGCAGCCGATATTTTAGTCAGCAATAGCGGATTACAACCGCTTTCTGAAATACGCGATACACAAATAAAAACGAAAAGGGAGTACCATGAAAAACACGAAGAAACTGCTCGCATTACTGCTCGCGCTCGTCCTCGCGATGTCCCTGTTCGCAGGGTGCAGCCCCGCGAAAGACCCCGCAGCGTCGCCCACGCCCGACGTCTCGCCGTCGGAGCAACCGTCTGAGAACCCGTCCGAAGATCCGCCCGAACCCGCTGCCGATTGGGTTTACACCGACTCGGCGGGTCGTGAAGTGACCCTGCCCGGCAAGATCACGCGCATCTCAGCGTCTGGCGCGCTCGCCCAGATGTTCCTCGTGGCGATTGCCCCCGACCTGATGGTCACAATCGCGTCGCCGTACAAGGGCGACAACGCAAAATATCTGCCGTCATACCTTAATGACCTGCCCGAAGTCGGTCAGTTCTACGGTTCGGACGATCTGAACCTCGAAGAACTCGCCGCGATTGACCCGCAGATCATCATCGACCTCGGCGAGCCGAAAAAGACGATAGCCGAGGACATGGACAATATCCAGAACGCGGTAAATATCCCGACAATCCACATCACGGCGTTCCTCCGTCAAGAGGACGGCAAACAGGGCGCGGCGAACGCGTTCCGCGAACTCGGCAAAATCCTCAACCGTGAAGCGCGTGGCGAAGAACTCGCGCTGTACATCGAACACGTGCTGGAACTCGCCGACACCGCAGTCACCGCTATCGGCGACAACAAGGTCGACGTGCTGTACCTCACGGGCGATCTCGGCACAAACGTGATACCGTTCACCTCGTTCCACGCCGAGGTTCTCGACTATCTCACGAACAATATCGCAGTCGTCGAATCGCCGTCGTCCAAGGGCAGCGGCAACGAGACAGACCTCGAACAGATCTACCTCTGGAACCCCGAATACATCATCTTCGCGCCGAACAGCTACTACGCCGAGGTCGCGACAGACCCGCTGTGGGCTGATCTCGACGCTGTTAAGAGCGGCAACTACTTTGAAATCCCGCAGGGTCCGTACAACTGGTTCGGCGGTCCCCCGTCGATTCAGCGTTACCTGAGCGTGCTGCTGCTGCTCAACGTGCTGTACCCCGACTATGTGAGCTTTGACCTGCAAGCCGAGATCACGGATTACTATGAGCTGTTCTACGGCTACGACCTCTCCGATGAGGGTTATCACGCGCTGACAGCGAACTCCTTTATCCCCGCACAAGCACACTAAATGAAACTCATCACCGTGGCGGGACCGCCGTCATCGGGGAAAACGTCCGTTATACTGCGCCTTGCCGAGAGTCTCGGCGGCAAACTCGGGGTGGTCAAGTTCGACTGCCTCACGAGCTTCGACAAGGCGCGGTATGACGCCGCAAATGTCCCCGTTCAAGTCGGGTTTTCAGGCAAGTTCTGCCCCGACCATTTCTTTGTAAACAACGTCGAGGGCGGTGTCCTGTGGGGTCTGCGCCGCGATCTCGACTATCTCGTTACCGAGTCCGCTGGGCTGTGCAACCGTTGCAGTCCGCACATCTCTGGCGTACTGTCCGTGTGCGTGATTGACTGTCTGTCGGGTGTACACACACCGCGCAAGATCGGTCCGATGCTGAAATTCGCGGACGTCGTCGTCGTCACCAAGGGCGATATCGTGTCTCAGGCGGAGCGCGAGGTGTTCTCTTGGAGCGTGAAACAGGCGAACGGCGACGCGAAAATCCTGTTTGTGAACGGTATAACGGGTCAGGGCGCGTTCATGCTCGGCAAAGTCGCGGAGAGCGCGCACACGATCACGACATTGACCGACACGCGTCTGCGTTTCACGACCCCCGCCGCCGCCTGCGCCTACTGCACGGGCGAGACGCGCATAGGCGAGGGCTACCAGATGGGCATGATGCGGCATATAGAATACGATATATAGGACGTTGACTTGAATAACACGGATTTTTACGATTTAATCTACACCGTTCCGCTGTCGGAACTGCGTGAAAGATATCCCGTCGCGCAGGACTTTTTCGAGAATCTGAATATCCCTCCGCTCGACGAATCGCAACCCCTGCCGGACGCGCTTATGGACGTGGACGCGCAATGGCTCGACGAATTTGGCATCACGCGGCAGGAGATCGCCGACCAACTCGCGTCGTTTCTCGGCACGATGACCGAATCGGAACCCGCGCGGAGTATCGGTTGCCTGACCATCATCGGCGGCACGGACAAGAACGGCGCGCCCGAGGATATCACGCTCGACATTCTCCCCGGCAGCGTCGTGAGCATCGTCGGACCCACGGGCAGCGGCAAATCGCGCCTGCTCGCCGACATTGAGTGTCTGGCGCAGGGCGACACGCCGACGGCTCGGCGCGTGCTGATCGACGGTGCCGCCGTGCCCGAGGACGAGCGATTCACGCTCGAGGGCAAACTCGTCGCGCAGTTGTCGCAGAACATGAATTTCGTCATGGATCTGTCCGTCATGGAGTTTCTCGAGATGCACGCGCGGTCGCGCAGTATCGAGACAGACGAGACCGTGTTGCGCGAGTGCTTTGAGTGCGCAAATTCGCTCGCGGGCGAGTCGTTCGGCAGCGACACAAAGGTCACGCAGTTGTCGGGCGGTCAGTCCCGCGCGCTGATGATAGCAGATTGCGCGTTCATCTCGCAAAGCCCGATCGTGCTGATCGACGAGATTGAGAACGCGGGTGTTGACCGCCGCGCCGCCGTCGCGATTCTGGCAAAACGCGAGAAGATTGTGCTGATCTCGACGCACGACCCCCTGCTCGCGCTCGGTGCGGACAGGCGCATTGTGATCAAAAACGGCGGTATCTTCCGCGTCATCGAGACCTCGCCGCGTGAACGTGAAGCCGCGGCGGAATTTGAGCGGATTGACAGGCAGTTATCTGACGCAAGGGCGAAATTGCGCTCGGGGGAACGGCTGGAATAGATACCGCACGCGACGAGAGTTGGACGAGGGAACAAACCCCCGCCGACTGCGGTCGGCACCCCCTTTCCGAAAGGGGGTGGGGTTGGACGTGGGTTGCGGGGCAGAACCGCAGGGGCGATTATCAATCGCCCAATCGATCCCTACACAAACCGCGAAACGTGCGCAAAACCCCGAAAATTGTTGCAGAACAGGAGACTTAATCTATGTGGGAACTGTATGACGCGCTGCTTGACGGCATCGACGAGAACGCGCTTGCCGACGACTATATTCTCGGCGCGAACCACGCGTATGTGCGCTCGGGTAACGGCGTCGGGATTTGCAGCTCGATGGAGGACACGTGGCGTTCTGCCATGCTGCCGCACAAGCACATCGGTATGCCGTTGCGCGAGCTCGCGGAGTGCATCAAATCGTGGGATTTCGTCGAGGCGGAACTGGCTCTCGCGGCTATCAACGCTTACTACAACGACCTCGACAAACTGCGCGCGCTCGGTCTGAACATCGCGGAACACAAGGGGTACGAGGATCGCGCGAACGACCCGTTTATCCAGTTGCAGCGCGAGGTGCGTGACAAAAACGTCACGGTCATCGGGCATTTTCCGTACATCGACCAGCTCTTCACCCCCGTGTCGAACTGCTCGATCATCGAGAAATTCAACCCGAAAGACGGCGATTATCCCGAACAGGCGGCGGATTATCTGTTGCCCGTGAGCGATTTTGTGCTGATCTCCACGTATACCCTCGTCGAGAAGTCGCTGCCGCGTTTTCTGGAACTCTCGAAAAACGCGCATGTGACGCTCGTCGGTCCCGCCTGCCCCGTCACGCCGATTCTGCACGCGTTCGGCATCGACGATATCGCGGGTTTCGCCGTGCGTGACGGCAACGCCGCGCGCGATATCTCCCTCGGCAGCGGCGGCAAGATGCACGCCGTCGGACAAAAGGTAAATCTGCGGAAAGTTGATTTAGGTGCTGCGCATTGAGTGAATTTCTCTCCCCCGCCGAGATAGCCGAGCGGCTCAATCTCAACCGTACGACCGTTTACGCGCTGATTCGGCGCGGTGAACTGCCGTCGTCCAAGGTCGGCAAGCAGGTGCGCGTGGCGCAGGCTGACCTCGACGCGTATATCGGCTCGAAAAAAGTCGGCAGTCTGCCCGCAGGTGCCGAGGCGCGTCAGGAGTCGCGACCCGAACCGCCCGCCGACGTGAACCGCACGTCGTTTCGGCGCGACGCGCGCGACACGATCATCGTCGCGGGTCAGGACCCGTGCCTTGAACTGCTGTTCGCGAAGGCGGCGTCCGCACGGAGACGCGGTTCGCCGACGCTGTTGCGCAGTTATCTCGGCAGCTACAACGGGCTTGTCGCGATGTACACGGGGCGCACCACCGCGTCCGCCGCGAACATGTGGGACGCGGAGACGGACACCTACAACACGCCGTACATAAAACGGTTGTTGCCGGGCGTTCCCGTCGGCGTACTGCGGCTCGTGGGGCGGCAACAGGGGCTGTTCGTCCGCGCGGGCAACCCGAAAAACATCGCGCAGTGGAGCGATCTCACCAATCCCGACGTGACCGTCGTCACGCGTGAGCGCGGCAGCGGCACGCGTATTCTGCTCGACCAAAAACTGCGGCAACTCGGCATTGAGCCGTCCGCAATCGCGGGCTACGAGCGCGAGGAGACATCACACCTCGCCGTCGTCGGTGCCGTCGCAAAAGGTGCGGCTGACGTGGGATTCGGGTGCGAGAGCGCGTCGCGCACGGCTGTCGGTGTTGATTTTGTGCCGCTGCAACTCGAATGGTACGATTTTGTGTTCCGCCTGTCCGACGCGCAGCGTCCGATGATGCGCGTCATGCTCGACTACGCGGGTTCGGACGCTTTCCGCGAGGATATCGCGGCAATCGGCGCGTACGACGTGTCGCAGACGGGCAAATATGTAGAAATGTAGGTTGCGCGATGGCAAAACACGTGTTTTTGACGGGCGAGATCGGCATCGGCAAATCCACCGCCCTGAATAAATTTCTGCGCGAGTACGGAGCGGACTACGACGGCATCGTCACCGCGTACGACAGGCGTGAGGGCGACCGCGTTTTGAGTATGTACCGCGCGGATTCGCGGATTGCGCGCGAGGAGTGGGAGAATGTCCCCTGCGCGCGCGTAATCGGCGACGATCTTGAAATTTACGCCGAGGTGTTCGACGGTTTCGGCACCGAGGTGCTGCTGAACTCGGGCAAACGCGAACTCATTTTGATGGACGAGCTCGGCACCATGGAGGAACGCGCCCCGCTGTTCAAAGCGGCGGTTTTGCGTCTGCTTGACGGCGACGTGCCTGTGTACGGCGTGGTCAAACTGCGCAACGCGCCGTTCCTCGACGCGGTGCGCGCGCACGCTCAGGTCGAGGTGATCACCGTCACGGCGGACAACCGCGACGAGGTGCCGAAACTGTTGCGTGAGCGGTTCGCGTTGAACGCTACGCGTTGATGCCGACCGCCGACGCGAGCATCTTCTCTATCGACGTGGCGTAACCCTTCGTCGGGTCGTTGATCAGCACGTGCGTGACCGCGCCGATAATCTTGCCGTCCTGAATGATCGGACTGCCGCTCATGCCCTGAACGATACCGCCCGTCGCCTCGATCAGTTCGGGGTCGGTGACGGTGACGAG
The DNA here is from genome assembly GCA_031261585.1 of Oscillospiraceae bacterium. Classification (GTDB taxonomy): domain Bacteria; phylum Bacillota; class Clostridia; order Oscillospirales; family Oscillospiraceae; genus JAIRRO01. The sequence goes on along the minus strand of JAISJJ010000126.1, from coordinate 26,325 downwards.
CATCGACCGCTCGTCCGACTCGCCGCCCTTATATACGCGCGTGACCTCGATTGTGTATCGGCGCACCTCCGTACCCGCGACGTTTGAGAGGATGTACGCGTCGCCCGTGTGGATTTCGCTCTCCGTCGCCGTCTCAAATACGGGTCCGTCGTCGAACGCGCCCCGCGCCGTGCCGAATATGCCGTGCTGCGTGTTGTTCAAGACCTCGCCGAGCTTGTCGTCAAAGCTGAATTGCCCGTGGAGTTGTCCCGGCGCGCCCGTCTTACCTTTTGCGACATCGCTGACCGACGCGCGCGAGATCGAACCCGAGCGCACGGGGATCAGCACCCCCGTCTCCGAATCCGACACCGAGTGTCCGAGCGCGCCGAATTGTCCCGTCTCGGGGTTATAGAATGTCACGGTGCCGATACCCGATATGCCGTCGCGCACCCAGACGCCGAGACTGAACTCACCGTTCGCGGTCTTTACGGGCGTTATTTCAAGCTGGCGCGCAACCCCGCCGCGCAGTACGTGTACGGCGACTTTTGTGTCCCCGTTTCGCGTTGTGGCATCCTTCAAATCAAGGCAGGTCTTGACAATGTTCGCGCCAAGGCGTACAATGATGTCGCCCGCTTTGAATCCCGCCGCGCGCGCGGGGGAAGCCGTCATATCGTCGGAACATTTCTCGGGTACGCCGACCACGACGACACCGTCAGATTCGAGACTGATACCGACGGTACGCCCGACGGGTACGAGGTTCTCCGCGTGAACCGCCATGGCTCCGAAGCCCGCCGTGCATATAAAAACCAGCGCGAGCAGCAGCGATACCGCCTGCCGCGTCACGCGATTACGCTTATCTCTCGCGCCGAGTCCGCAGCTCGACGCGCGTTTCTGTTTTACCATACGTCTTTCCTCTTTCCGCCATGACGCGATTCATCAGGCAATAGTCATTATGCCCGCGATTATCCGAACTTTGCGTGTAACATTTTGTCGTTAATTCCGTAAAATAGGACTGGTTCACCACACATACGCCCGCGCCGTTTTTCATAGCTTTCTTTATAGACTCCATTCTCTATATCGAAAGGCAGATAACATGGAAAAACTCCGCACACTGCGGCAGGGCGACCGCACACCGCAGACCGACCTATTACAGACCGCGCTCACCCGCGCGGGTTTCCCCACCGCCGTCGACGGCGTGTTCGGCTCCGACACAGCGTCGTCGGTGCGCAAATTTCAGGCGACGCGCGGACTTGTGCAGGACGGTATCGTCGGCGCGAAAACGTGGAGCGCGCTCACGCCGTACCTCACGGGCTACGTCACGCACACTGTCGCGTCGGGCGACACGCTCTATAAAATCGCGGTGGAACACGGCACCACGGTGCAGGCGATCACCACCGCGAACCCCCGCGTCACGCCCGAGAATCTGCACATAGGCAGTACGCTAACCGTGCCGTTAGCATTTGACATCACCGCGACAAATATTCGTTACAGCGCGGTCGCCGTCGCCGTAATTGCCGACGGTATCGCCGCGCGGTACCCGTTCGTGACGTGGAACACTGTCGGGCAGTCCGTCGCGGGTCATGATCTGCTGTGCGCGGAGATCGGCGCGGGCAGCACCCACGAGGTGTTCTACAACGCGGCGCACCACGGCAACGAGTGGATCACCACACCGCTGCTGCTCAAATTCCTTGAGGAATACGCCAAGGCGTACGCGGCGGACGGCGCGATCTACGGTATCGACGCGAAATCGCTGTACGCGCTGTCACGGCTGTTCGTGATGCCGCTCGTTAACCCCGACGGTGTGGAGCTCGTCACGGGCGCGCTGAACTCGGGCGCGCTGTACGACGACGCGAGACGCATTGCGCAAAATTTCCCCGCGATACCGTTCCCGAGCGGCTGGAAAGCGAACATCGAGGGCATCGACACAAACCTCCAATACCCCGCGAACTGGGAGCGCGCGCGTGAGATCAAGTACGCTCAGGGGTTCACGCAACCCGCACCGCGCGATTTCGTGGGCGATGCACCATTGCAGGCTCCCGAATCGCGCGCCGTGCGTGATCTGACGCTGCGGCACGACTTCAAGCTCACGCTGTCGTATCACACGCAGGGCGAGGTCATCTACTGGAAATATCTCGACATGGAGCCGCCGCGTTCGCGTGAGATTGCCGAGCTGTTCGCCGAGGTTTCGGGCTATACCGCCGAGATAACGCCGCCCGATTCGTCCTACGCGGGTTACAAGGACTGGTATATTCAGACGTACGACCGCCCCGGTTACACCGTCGAGGTCGGTCACGGCACCAACCCGCTTCCGATTGGTCAATTCGCCGAAATTTTCGCGAAAAATATCGGTATCCTCACCCTCGGTCTGACGGCAAATATCTGATGTTTTTCGGTAATCGCAGGGCAAATTCCGACATTCCCCGACGCTCGGGAAATGTCACATTAAAGCGGGTGCAATCGACAACATTCGCAGTAATTGCAGATGTTTCACGCCTGTCGACGGGAGTTGTCAACAAACCCGAAAAGTGGTGCCGATTCGCCAAAAATTTTTCTTGCATTTTACGCTAACTTCTGGTAAATTATGGGTACTTAGATAAAATTGTCTGTACGGAGGAACAACACATGCAAAGCAAGATCAAGGTCATTATCGCCGACATGAGCGAGGACTACCGCACGCTGATCTCGGGGATGCTCACGGACGAGGGCGACGCCGTCGTCGCGCTCACCACCGCCGACGGTGCGGAAGCACTCGACGCGGTTCACAAGCTCAAACCCGACGTGCTGCTGCTCGACGTGGTATTGTCGGGGGTTGACGGGCTGTCGCTGCTCACCCGCGTGGCGGAGATACCCGAGCAGGATCGCCCCGCCGTCATCGTCATGTCGAGTTTTTGCAGTGACCACACACTGGCGGAATGTTCCGCGCTCGGCGTGTCGTACTTCATGCACAAGCCGTTCGATGTTCAGGCGTTGTTCTCGCGGATTCGCACCGTCGCGGGGCATACGCGCATATCGGGCGACCCGCGCGACACACGCGGCGCGCGCCCCGATCCGAGCGTCGACGCTCTTGTGACGGACGTGATCCACGAGATCGGCGTTCCCGCGCACATCAAGGGCTACGCTTACGTGCGCGAGGCTATCGTCCTCGCCGTGAACGACCCCGACATCATCAACTCGGTGACAAAGGTGCTGTACCCTACCGTTGCGAAGCGTTTCGCAACGACACCGAGCCGCGTCGAGCGCGCGATTCGCCACGCGATAGAGGTCGCGTGGGATCGCGGAGACTTGGAGACACTGCAAAAATTCTTCGGCTACACGGTGTCGAACATCAAGGGCAAACCGACGAACAGCGAGTTCATAGCGATGATAGCCGACCGCCTGAGCCTGCAACGCCGCGAGCTGAGATTCGGTTAACCGCACATCGGTGCTTGCGTTCTGCCGCGCGGTGTAGTATAATATCTTTCATTAGTGGCACTAAATCATTATTTATGAGGTATGACATGACACTGACAGCGGCGTTACCTGTTCCCCTGCCCGCGTTTCTCGGCATAAACCCCGACTCGATATGGCTGCTGATAATACTCTTCATCGTGGGGCTTGCCCTCGTCATAAAAGGCGGCGACATATTCGTCGACGCGGCGGCGTGGGTGTCCGACGCGACGGGTGTCTCGAAGGTAGTCATCGGCGCGACGCTCGTATCGTTCGCGACGACCGCGCCCGAACTGCTGACCTCCGTAATCGCGACGGCAAAGGGCTACAATGAGATCGCCGTCGGTAACGCGGTCGGCTCACCCGTCGCGAATATCGGTCTCGGCTTCGCGATACTCGCCATGTTCACGCCCGGGGCGGTGCTCGACGGCTCGTTCAAGCTCAAAGGCGCGATAATGGTCGGTGTGACCGCGCTATTGCTGGCGTTCAGTCTCGACGGCAGGCTGAACGTCACCGAGGGGCTGGTGCTCTTCGCGCTCTTCGGCGTGTCGATGGTCGTCAACATCAAGTCGAACGACGGAGACGACTCGCGCGTCAAGATTCCGCAGACGAACCTCTCGGTTCTGATCAACATCGGCAAATTCATTGTCGGTGCCGCCGCGCTCGTCCTCGGCTCGAACCTGCTCGTGGACAACGGACAGCGGCTCGCGGAGACGGTCGGTATCCCGCCCGCCGTCGTCGGCGTGACGTTCGTCGCGATAGGTACGTCGCTGCCCGAGGTCGTGACCTCGATCACGGCGGTGATCAAGAAGCAGAACGCGCTGTCCATCGGCAATATCGTCGGCGCGAATATCCTCGACAACACGCTGATTCTCTCGATCTGTTCGTTCGTCTCGCGCGGCAATCTCGCCGTACCGCAACAGACACAGCGTCTCGACCTGCCGTTCTCGCTCGGTATCATGGTTCTCGCGGTACTGCCGACGGCTGTCGGGCGCAAACTCTACCGCTGGCAGGGCGCGATCATCTTCGCGATCTACGTCGTATACATATTGCTGATCAGCGGCATCATAAATATTCAGGGGGTGACCGCGTGACGGACATTCAAAAACTCGCGGACACGCTGAAACTCGGCGGCGTCGTGTTCTTCGGCGGCGCGGGCGTGTCCACCGAGAGCGGTATCCCCGATTTCCGCTCCGAGACGGGTCTGTACGCCGCGCGTGAGGTCTACGGCAGATCGCCCGAGGATCTGATAAGCCACACGTGCTTCGTCGAGGAACCCGAGCTGTTCTTCCGCTACTACAAGGCGAATCTCGTCGCGCCCGACGCGAAACCGAACCCCGCGCATTACGCGCTCGCGGAACTCGAATCGCGCAGTCTGCTGACCGCCGTCGTGACGCAGAATATCGACGGTCTGCATCAGGACGCGGGCAGTCACAACGTCCTCGAACTGCACGGCTCTAACGCGCGGCAGTACTGCGTCAAGTGCGGCGCGACGTACACGCTCGATTACATTATGCACTCCGACGACATCGTGCCGAAATGCGCAAAATGCGGCGGCATCGTCCGCCCCGACGTCGTGCTGTACGAGGAGGGACTGGACGAGCGCGTGATGACGGCGGCTCAGCGCGCAATCTCAAAGGCGCGCACGCTCATAGTGGGCGGCACGTCGCTCGCTGTGTACCCCGCCGCGGGTCTCGTGCGGTACTTTGCGGGCGACACGCTCGTACTGCTGAATAAATCGCCGACGCAGTACGACAGCAGCGCGGACATCGTGATCCGCGAACCGATAGGCGAAACAATGAGCGCGGTCATGGCATTGGTGTAGTCAACGACGGGCGGGTCAAGACCCGCCCCTACGACACGTTGGTTCGATTCAACACACGATTCGCATTATTGGCATATAAAAACGGAGCAGACCGTCGTCTGCTCCGTTTTTGCATTTCCAATAATCACCCGCACAGCTTGTCCTCTCTCACCTCGCGTCTCATGCGCACTATCATGCTCAGCCCGATAATCGCGGAGACACCGCCTACTATCAGCCCCGTCCACCCGCAGTACTGCACCACGTTTTCCGTCTCCGTTAATCCCAAGAGCGCGGATTGCGTCAGCACGAGTGAGATGAGCGCGGTGACAAGACTTACGCGCTTCGCCGCCGATATCGCGAGACTTTTCATCTTTCGCGCCGCCGCGACACCGTAAATCGCCGCGCCAATCTCAGCGAATGAGAACGTGGAGATCGCGAGCGACGTAATCATGTCGTAGGTCACGTTCGCGCGCCCGCGAATCGCCATGTTCGCGCAGTAAACCATATAAACCGCACTTGTCACGAGTATAATCCAACCGACGCGCGCGTAATGTCCCCGCTGCTCCGATTCGCTGTGACCTTTGACTGCGGTGTGCTTTGCGAGCGCGATTCCGACGTTGTAAAACCCGTTTACGCAGACGAAAATCGAGAGGGAGTACACGCCTACGCCGATTTTGCCTATCGCGAGGACGGCGTTCAGGAGCATGGACAGCTTCGCGTACCTGATGGTGCGCGCCGTCATGTGCTCTCGCCCGAACGTGTATGCCGCAAGTCGTCTCAATCGGCGTTTCATGTACAATCCCCCTCCGCTCAGAATGAATCGTGTCTGAGCCGCAGCACTATCAAGCCCGCGCCAAACAGTGCGGCAACTACCGCCGACAGCGTTATCCACAGTTTTTTATGACGTTTCACTCTTATTCCCCGCCTTTCTCGGATGTTGTATCGTCGCCGTCCGACGAGAACATCTTCTCAAATTTGCCCTCTATCGCCTTATAACCCGACACAACGCCCGCTTCTATCGCCTTATAGCCCGAGACGACACCCGTCTCTATCGACTTGTAGCCCGATACAACACCGTTCTCAACCGCCTTGTAGCCGATCACAACGCCGTGCTCGATCTTCTTTTGCGTGTCCATGAGTTTTCCCATTGTCAATTACTCCTTATTTGATATTTTGCGCGCTTACGCGAACCACTGCCAGACGTGCCAGAACTCGAAGCTGTGCGCGGATATCGCGCTCACCGTGTACGCCGCCACGAGACCGAGTATGAGCAACGCCGCCGCTACGAGTATGACGGCGCGCTCGCGTCTGCGAACCGCCAAGCTCGTCAGCGGAAATATCGGCACGGGCGGCAGTTTCGCGCCGTTCAGGGCGTTTGAGCGGAACCGTTTGTACGACTTTATCTGCCTGCCGAACAACCGCGCGTACCACAGCCCGCCGAGCGCGCACAGTACCGCCGCCCCAAATTCCGCCGCGACGATGAGAATCCGCGTGATCGCGGGCATCGCGAGCGGTGCCACGTCGGTGAACGGGAACGCCGTCCCCGTGGCGATGAACGCACCCGTGCCGACAAACGCCGCCGCCGCCGCGAACATCACGGCGATCATGCCGAAAACCAGTATCCAGACGAACGCAATGCCGATATCCGCCAACGCGATGCCGCCCTTTACGATAAACTGCGTCCGAACGGCGGGATTGCCCGCGTCGTACAGCGACGCGACATCCTCGGGCGACCCGAGCCGCTGTGAAATCTCGTCCTCGGTGTATCCGTCCTGCATCTTGCGGTCAAAATGCTGCTCGTACTCCGCGAGTATGTCGTCCGCGTCAGACACCCTCGATTTTTGCAGATTCGTCTGCAACTCATAGAGAAAATCAGCTTTTTTCATTCTTGTTCGCCCTCCAACATTTTTGTGATCGACTCCGAAAACTCGATCCAATCGTTTCTCGCGCTCTCGTATTCGCGCCGCCCCTCGTCCGTGAGCCGATAGTACTTGCGCGGCGGTCCCCCGCTGTCCTCCGACAGGTACGTTGTGACGAACCCGTCGAGCTTCATGCGCCGCAGAATCGGGTACACCGCACCCTCCGCAAGCTCGATGGTCTTTGGGATGCGCTCGGACACGTCGTAACCGTAGCAGTCGCCGCGCGCGAGCAGTGTTAGTACGCACAATTCAAGCACCCCCCTGCTGTACAGCGTCTTGTTTATGTTGTTCAATCGCGTTTCACCTCCGTAGCAGTAGTATTGTTATATAACTATTGGTTATTATACAGTAGTAGTTAGCGTTTGTCAACCCCTTTTTGAAAATTATTTTTCGCGGCTGAACAGGCGCGACAGACAAGCTCACAACTACCGCATTTTCTTATTTCACGCGTTCCAACTCGTCATTGCGAGCGCACGAAGCAATCCAGTCCCCCGTAACCCACGTCCTATCCCGCGTTATGTGGGTTTTGACGAGGAGCCGGGGGTTCTGGATTGCTTCGCGCGGCTCGCAATGACGAGTGGAAAAGTAAATGCGGGAACCGTGCGTCGCTGCCGTCGTGTTCGCCTTGAAAACAGCTTGAAAATACAGTACAATATTCTCAACACAATAAAACGGAGGGCAACGAAATGGAACTTCTGGGGCTTCTGTGTATCTTCGGTCATCACCGATACCACTGCATATGTGTGCGCTGCATGAAACTTTGGGACGACGACCACGATATGCGCTTATCACACGCAAAACGACAGCCTTTGCGCAATCCGTGAGATTCACTTTTCGCCGAATCCCTCGGCACGGTTTTAGGCGCAACGGTAAAGCGCACTCCTTTCGGAGTGCGCTTTACTGTGCTTTTGTACGGTCGTCTTTTGTTACTTGCTCGTCTGTTTGCCGTCGCAATCCTGCGCGTTGTTCTGTGCGTTGTTCTGCGACGTGCTCTGCGGCTTCTTCGACGTTGAGGCTGTGCTCGTGCTGCTTGAAGCCTTGGAGCTCTTGTCTTTCTTCGACATGATTAATCACCTCCTGCGATAGTGCCGTTAGTATTGCCGCCATATCGGGCTATATACATCACTTTCCCGAAATATTTACCGCTCACAAAACGCGCGCTCCACTACTAAAATGATATGGACGCGGCGGACTACGCCGAGCAACTAAACTTAAAGGGGAGATTATATTGAACGGCGGAAACACCCTCGGCTCATTCGGAATGTTCGGTGCGCTTGACCGTCACTGGCACGCACACGGTGCGACCTCGCTGAAACGCCGCTTTGTGAACACGGTCGGCGAAAATCGGCAGCGCGCCGAGCTTTTACTTCAAGACGACGCGACAAGTTTTCCTGTGATTTACATCTTGCGGGACGATATCGAGCGTCTCGAACTCACGGATTCGCTTACCGCGCGTGAAAAATACGCGCTGTACATCACGGCGCACAAGGCGGGCGACAAATCCCGCGCCGCACTGTACGAACATAACATCGCCGACCTCGACGGCGTGATTCGCCCCACGCAGGACGCGCTGAGCTGGATGATCACGACGGGTGCGGACTGGGACGGACCCAGCGCGGGGCGCGACGATTACGACGCCGCGATTGACGCCGCCGTCGCGTTTTTCGCCGACCGTTTCGACGACCCTGAGACGATGAAAATCGCGGCGGGGCTGATATTTCGGCGCAACAGACTCGGGCTGAACGTACACGACCTCGCGTGGGGCTTTTTCCTCACGGCGGAACCGAACGCGCTCTCGTACGTCGCGAAACATCTGTTGTCCGACAACCCCGCGGACGTTGAGCTAACGTGCAAGCTCATGAGTTTCGACGATCCCGTCACAAAGGACGGCAGACGCGCGCTGTACGAGGAATATCTCGCGTGGCTCACGGAACACCGCCCGTACCTGTACGCGACGGCGGAGCATTTCAACTCCACCTCGAAACCCTACTCGGTGCGGCACGACCGCGAGGCGAAGTTCCTGCGGCGTGAGATCGAGCCGCGCGGACGCACGCCGAAAAAGCCGCTCACCGACCTCGAATACCAACAACTGCTCGCGCACCGCGCAAATCGGGAGGATATAACACATGATAACGATTAACGGCAACGCCGCGCCCGTGAATGAGATCGCCGCGCGCTACACGAGCGGCGGCATCGAGTCCTCGTGCGTGCGCGCACTCGCGCAGAGCGGCGCGCGATACGACTATCCGAGCGTCAACGTCCTCGATTTCGAGCTGGCGATGCGGCGCGAGATCGTGAACTCGGCGGCAAGACTATTGCGCTCGGGGCTGCGTTTCGAGGTGTTCCGCGACTCGTATTGCAACATGCGGTACTGGGTGCGCACGATGGACGGCGGTTTCGACCTCCGACCGGGCGCGCAACCGTCTGCCGCCGTGCGCGATATCTACCAAAACGGCACCGCGTACGGCACGGAGTGCGCCACGGCGATGCAGATCGTCTACTTCGGCGCGCTGATCGCCGTCGTCGGCGACGCGGCGTTCGACCGCGCGTTCTCGGGCATCTCGCTCATGAACTGGCACAAACTCACGCGCGCGCTCGCGGAGACGGGTTCGATGCGGCAATTCCCCGATTACCTCGCGGGCGACCGCCGCTATTTCGCAAACCCCGACGTGAATCTCCTGACACCCGAGTGGCAGGGCGAGAACGTCATCGACATGGGCGACGGCTCGTACTACGGACACGGTGTCGGCAGATTGTCGGGCGGCGAGATCATCGCCAATCTCAATCAGAACCGCAGACCCGCTTCACAGCGCGGCGCGTACCTCATGCAGTCTGCCGGGCGACCCGATTTCGTCAAACTGTACCAAATGTTCGGGCGTTGACCGCGCAATATTGGCTGATTGCACCACTTGACAACGCGCGCGCGGCGTGTTATTCTAAATAAAATTCAATATTCTAAAAGCTATGACGAAGACGGCTGTTCCGCCGCGCTTCCAGAGAGCCGTCGGTTGGTGCGAGACGGTGCGCGAGAGAACGTCAGCCCATCACTTCCGAGCCTGAATTGCCGAACGCGCAAGCGAGTAGGTGTTCACGGGTGTTCCCGTCACAGGACAGGGTCTGTATGGATCCGCGAGCGGCGAACTTGCCTCGTGCAAGGCGCAATTTGAGTGGTACCGCGGGATTTTCAAATCTCGTCTCAAAGAATCATCTTTGGGGCGGGATTTTTTATGCCCCAATCGGGAGGATATTCCATGAAACAGACTGCCAAGAGCGCGCAGACCGACCTTTTGAGCATCGCCGCGCGCGTGCGGGAACTGCGCGAAATCGCGAATCTGACCACCGCGGAAACCGCTGAGAAAACGGGGTTTTCCGAGGAGGAATACGTTCGCTTCGAGTCGGGTACGGTCGATCTGCCGTACTCGTTTATCCGCAACTGCGCCGAGTTTTTCGGCGTTGAGATGGCGGAACTGGTCGAGGGCGAGAGTACCGCGCGGCTCACGGGTTTCACCGTCACGCGGCGCGGCGAGGGACGCGTCACCGCGACTGAACCGGGCGTGGAGATTCGCGAGATCGCGCCGCTGTTCCGCGACAAACTCGCAACGCCGCACTGGGTCACGTACAAATTCGACCCCGCGTTGCAGTCCGCGCCCATTGAACTGCACAGCCACGACGGACACGAGTTCGACCTCGTGTTGGAGGGGCAGCTCAAGGTACAGATCGGCGGTCACAGCGTCGTACTCGGCGCGGGCGACTCCATCTACTACAACAGCAGTTTCCCGCACGGCGAGATCGCCGTCGGCGGTGCGGACTGCGTGTTCTGCGCGGTGCTGATAAGCGGCGAGAACGCAGAACCTATTTCTGCACGCGGAGAGACGATCACGCCGCTCGCGAAAAACGAGCCGCTCATCTTCAACAACTTCATCGACGTGGAGGAGGACGAGAGCGGCGGTCCGCTCGCGATTCGGTTCAAGAACACGGCGCGGTACAACTTCGCGTTCGACGTGGTGGACGTTCTCGCCGATAAGTCGCCCGATAAGCTCGCGATGCTGCACATCGACCGCGACCGCAACGAGCGTCGGTTCACGTTCGAGGACATGTCGCGGCTGAGCGCGCGCGCGGCGAACTATCTCGTGTCGCTCGGCGTGAAAAAGGGCGACCACGTGATGCTCGTGCTGAAACGCAACTGGCAGTTCTGGGTGAACGTCCTCGCGCTGCACAGAATCGGCGCGATCATGATCCCCGCGCCCGACCAACTGCTCGAAAAGGACTTCGACTACCGCTTCAAGGCGGGTTCCGTCTCCGCGATCATCACGACCTCGCAGTCGAACGCGTATCTCGAAGCGGAAAAGGCGATGGCGTACTGTACGGACGTGCGTCTGCGCGTCATGTGCAACGGCGCGGTTGACGGGTGGCACGACTTCGACACAGAGTACCAGACGTACCGTTCGCGCTTCCCGCGCACGGACGACACGCCGGGCGGCGACGACCCGATGCTCATGTTCTTCTCGTCGGGTACGACGGGCTATCCGAAACTCGTGACGCACTCGCACACCTACGGTCTCGGACATTTCGCGACGGCGTACTACTGGCACCGCGTCGACCCGAACGGCATCCACTTCACGATCTCCGACACGGGCTGGGGCAAGGCGTTGTGGGGCAAGCTGTACGGGCAATGGCTGTGCGAGGGCGCGATTTTCACGTACGATTTCGACCGATTCGACGCGAACGACGTACTGCCGCTGTTCAAGAAGCACAACATCACGACGTTCTGCGCGCCGCCGACGATCTACCGTTTTCTGATCCGCGAGGATCTGTCGAAGTTCGATTTGAGCAGTATCCGCCACGCGACGACGGCGGGCGAGGCTCTGAACCCCGAGGTGTTTTACAAGTTCAAGGAGGCGACGGGTCTGTCGATCTACGAGGGCTTCGGGCAGACGGAATCGACGATTCTGATCGGCAACTTCGTCGGCATGACCCCGAAAATCGGCTCCATGGGCAAGGCGAACCCCGCGTACACACTCGATGTAATCGACCCCGAGGGCAACCCCGTGGCGTCGGGTGAGACGGGCGAGATCGTCGTGCGCGTGGATAACGGCAAGCCCGCGGGGCTGTTCCTCGGCTACTATCTGGAGGACAAAAAGACCTCCGACGCTTGGAAATTCGGCGTTTATCACACGGGCGACACGGCGTGGCGCGACGAGGAGGGCTACTTCTGGTACGTCGGACGCGTGGACGACGTGATCAAGTCCTCGGGCTACCGTATCGGACCGTTCGAGATTGAGTCGGTAATCATGGAACTGCCGTACGTCCTCGAATGCGGCGTGTCGTCCGCACCCGACGAGGTGCGCGGTCAGGTCGTCAAGGCGAGCATCGTGTTGACGAAGAACAGCGGGCGTGAGCCGAACGACGAACTCGCGAAAGAGATTCAAAACTACGTAAAAACGCACACCGCGCCGTACAAATATCCGCGCATCGTCGTGTTCCGCGACGAACTGCCCAAGACGATTAACGGAAAGATACAGCGGAATCGGCTGTAAATGAGAAAATCGGAGTTGTGGATTGCACAACTCCGATTTTTATTGAAAAGGTCAACGGTCGTCTCTGTCTGACCGCTTTTTGCGGATTGCGATAACAATCAGTAAAACTGCGGGAATCACTATGCAAACCAATATACCCGCGACAAACAGCACAATCAGACTGCGGTTTATCATAGGGTGGTTCAGCGTCCACTCGGTATCGCCGAACAACAACATTCGCGTCGCTCTGACAAGTGACACAACCGCCAGCAGAAACAGCCACGTTGTCTCGCCGCGCTTGCGTTCGTCGTCGGGACCCTGTGTCCTCTCCCGATTGAACGAGACTAACAATAAAAGCGGCGAAACCACGATATATATGATTGATTCGACCGTCTCTGCTACGTTTGCGTCCGCTCCGAACCTGCTCAGCATCACCAAAAACCACACGTTAATCGCGACGGTAATGGCGCACTGCACCGCGCGCATCCATTTTGTGTTCTTCGCGTCGCGGGTGCGCTGCCATTTCAATTGCACAGCTATATAAAACCCGCAAAGCGGAATCAGTGCCAAATAACGCCAAATCATAACGCGCTCTCTTTCCGTTTACTACATTTCGCAACCCCGAAATGCAGGTGTCGGCATTTCGGGGTTGTTCCGTCGTCTATTGCGCACCGAAACACTCCGCGTGTTTTCTGATGTACGCGGCACTCAGTCTATTGTTGTCGTATATTCTTGTCGCTTCGTAAAACTCATTCTCAAACTCATCGATATATTCCTCGAACGCGTCTAAGATCAACTTATCCGCCTTTTCATCGTAGGTGTCGCCGTCAGGCATAACGGTTTTGACAATTTGTCCAATACGCTCATTTGCCTTCCTGATTGCAACAGCCAATTTATCTGCGCCGATAACCTCGTATCCCTCGGCGGCAGCCTCTGCAAACTGCCGATAATTATGCTCTAAGTATACTGCTTCCAAACCCATGTTGTGTATCTGGTTGTAATTACTGCTGCTTGCCCAAATCAGCATGCAGGGTTTCGGCATTGCGGAAACAATGCTGTATTCGTCACTCCACTTGCCGTCTAACAACTCAATCATCCATGTCATAACCGCACCTAACAGATCATCGTCAGATATGTCCGCTATATCGGAGGGCTTCAGCTTTTTGTAGGCTGCTTCTCGCTCAAAGTAATCCTTAAAGTAATCCATTTTGTTTCTCCTTTGATTGTTAATGAAAGTTCTGAATTGAGACTGTGGCAAACCGATACAGGGCGACCACGCAGGGTCGCCCCTACGCAAAATTCTTCATTCTGCAATATCGCTCTGCGGTGCGCGTCAGGGTCTTGTTTTCGCTCACGTGTTTTGTCTTGCGTAGGGGCGACCCTGCGCGGTCGCCTTGTCAAGTTCTGCTACAAGTGTACAACGCATGATTCGCGTTGTCAACCCCCGACCGCCATCGCTTCCTCGAGCCGCATTGCATCGAACAACGCCTTGTACCGTCCGCCGAGTGCTATCAACTCCGCGTGGGTGCCGCGCTCGACTATTTCGCCGTCCTCGACGACGAGTATCAGGTCACAGCGCACGATTGTGGACAGTCGGTGCGCTATGATGAACGACGTGCGCCCTGTCAGCACGCGCGATATCGCGTCCTGAATCAGGCGTTCTGTCTCGGTGTCGATGCTCGATGTCGCCTCGTCGAGGACGAACAGCGGCGGGTTCGCGAGTACCGCGCGGGCGAACGATACGAGTTGTTTTTCGCCCGTGCTGAGTTGCGCGCCGCCCTCGCCGACCTCGGTGTCGTAGCCCTTGTCGCAGCGGTTCGCCACGCCGTCGGCGGACACGAGCCGCGCCGCAGTCTCGACCTCAGCGTCCGTCGCGTCGAGTCTGCCGTAGCGTATGTTGTCGCGGATCGTGCCGCTGAACAGGTGCGGGTCTTGCAGGACGTAGCCGAGATTCGAGTGCAGCCACAGGACGCTGCGTTCGCGATAGTCTGTGCCGTCGATGAGAATCTCGCCGCTCGTCGGCTCAAAGAACCGACACGCGAGGTTCACAATCGTCGATTTGCCCGCTCCCGTCTCGCCGACGATGGCGACGCTCGACCCGCGCGGCACATTCAGACTGAAATCGCGCAGAATGTACTGCTCGGTGTCGGGGTAGCGGAACGACACGTTGCGAAATTCGATATCGCCGTGCAGCGGTTCCCAGTTCTCGCGGCGTGGGTGCTGCGCGTCGCCGTACTTTTCGATAACCTCGGGCGAGTCCGCGACGGAGATCGCGGTGTCCATGAGCAGCATCGCGCGTTCGAGCGACGTCTGCGACGACAGCATCTCGTTGTATACCTCCGCTATCTGCGACAGCGGCTCGACGAACTGCCGAGCGTACGAGATGAACGCCGCGAGTACGCCGTACGCCATCAAATCCTTTTCGACCAGCACACCGCCGCGGTACAGCACCGAGCCGACAGCCACGGTGCCGATCAGCATGAGTATCGGCTGCCACACGCCGTTCAGCGTCGCGACATTGCGGGACGCTGTGAACATTTTTCCCGTCAAACCCTTGAAATCGCGCGTGAATTTGCCCTCCGCTACGAGCGTTTTCGCGGTTTTCGCGCCCGTGATGCCCTCGTTGAACGCGCCCGATATGCGCGAGTTCAACTCGCGGCTGCGGCGGCTGAGTTTCACGATGCGCGGCTCGACGATCCACGTCAACCCGACGGTGACGGGTATCATGACGATCGCGATAAGTCCGAGCTGCCACGACAGCGAGAACATGAACACGAGCATGGCGATGGTGAGCGCGATGATGTACACGCACACCTGCGCACTCCACGACGCGAACTCCGCTATGCGCGAGATGTCGCTGACGAACCGACCGATGAGGTAGCCGACCGAGTTTTTCGAGAAAAAGTCGACCGACAGATCCTGAAAATGGCGGAACAGCGCGGCGCGCATCGTTTTCGTGACACCGACCTCGATCTTGACCACGAACGTGAACCAGAAGTAGTTGATAAACGTCACCGCGATCATCGTCACCGAGAACACGGCGACGAACGCGCCGATCCCCTGCGTCGTCTGCGCTGTGATGAAATGGTCGACAGCGTACCGCGTAAACATCGGGTACGAGCCTTCGAGTATGCCGACGGCTATGCCGAGTATCACGCAGGCTATGAACACCGATTTCATCGGCGCGAGGTATTTGAGAAATCTCAGCCACAATTTCGGCTGAAAACGCTTATGTTGCAGATTTTCGAGTTGTTCTTCCGTAATTTCACTCACTTTTTCTTCTCCTCTGTGGTTTTGTTTTATGCAGTTGGTTTCATTCGCGCCGAGCGGGGCAAACCCCCGCCGTCTGCGGACGGCACGAGCAAAGGTTAGATGTTAGAGGTTAGAGCGGGGGACGATGGACGGGGCAAACCCCCGCCGTCTGCGGACGGCACCCCCTTTCCGAAAGGGGGCAGGGACGAGGGACGTTTAGACGGAGGACGTTTGGACGTTGGACGGGCGATTACTAATCGCCCCTACGACCGCTTTCCAGCGTCTCCGCAACCATCGTCCAACCTTGCCCCCTTTCGAAAAGGGGGTGCCGCTCGCAAGCGGCGGTGTTTGCCCACGTCTTATTCCCGTCCTAATTGTCAACTGTCAACTGTCAATTGACGACTGTATATCGTATACCCGCCGATAATGCCCGCCGAGCGCGAGCAGTTCCGCGTGGGTGCCGAACTCGGATATATGTCCGTCCTCGAGTACGGCGATGTTGTCGGCGGTCATGAGCGTCGCGACGCGGTGCGAGATGATGATCACGGTCGCGGTACCCGTCGCGGCGCGCAGTCCGTCGCGTATGCGCCGATCCGTCTCCATATCGAGTGCGGACATCGAGTCGTCGAAGATCATGACGGGCGACTCCTTCATCAGCGTCCGCGCAATCGCCACACGCTGCTTCTGACCGCCCGACAGCGTCACGCCGCGCTCCCCGATCTTCGTCTCGTAACCGTGTTCAAACGCCGCGATATCGTCGTCTATCGATGCTACACGCGCTTTTGCGCGCACACGGTCGGTGTCAGTCTCGCCGTCCTCGGTGATCGCGATATTCTCCGCGATGGTTTTCGAGAACAGGAACGGCTCCTGCAACACCAGCCCGATATTTTCGCGCAGATAGTGCCGATTTATCGCGCGCACGTCCACGCCGCCGACGGTTATGCTACCGCCGCCGTCGGGTACGTCGAACAGGCGCGTGAGCAGGTACGTCAGCGTACTCTTGCCGCTGCCCGTCGCGCCGAGTATGCCGAGCGTGGTACCGCCCTTGACCGTTAGGTTCAGGTGGCGGATCACGTCGTGCGGCACGCGCGTCTCTGTCTCCGCTTCGCCCTCTTGCGCCGCAACCTGCGACGGTGTGTACTCGAACGACACATCGTTGAACACGATATCGCCGTTCATCGGCGGTTTCAGCGCGGTTTCAGGCTCTGTCTCCGCCTCCGCACCGAGAATCTCACCGAGACGTTTTAGCGACACACTCGCTTTCGTCATCTCCGACAGCGTGCGCCCCATCTGACGCACAGGCCACATGATCTGCTGCGTGCATGTGATGAACACGAGCATGTCGCCGATGCTTATCGAGCCGCGCGCCGCGAAAATCGCACCCACCGCGACGACGACGAGCAGATTTGCCGCCGACGCGGCGTCTCCCACGCTCCAAAACAGCGACATGGTCTTGCCGTACCGCACCCAGATGTCGGAATACTTGTCGTTCAGCCCGTCGAACTTCTCCGTCTCGTGCTTCTCTCGTCCGAACGCTCGTATCACGCGCACGCCCGTGAGGTTCTCCTGCACGTTGATCGTCAGCGCACCCTCGGCGTTGTCGAGTTCGAGGAATTGTTTCGCGAGTTTCTTCGAGAAGAAGTACGAGTACACGACGATCACGGGTATGAACGCCGCGACGACGACGGCGAGCGGTACATTGATCGTGAACAGTATGTACATCGCCGCCACCATCATGATTATCGTGCGCAGTATGGTCACGAGCTGGTTCGTGATGAAGTTGCGCGTCGTCTCCACGTCGGACGTACACCGCTGGATGATGTCGCCCGTCTGATGCTCCGTGTGCCACTTGAACGGCAGCCGCTGCACGTGGTCGAACAGCGTGTCGCGCGCCGTCTTGACGAACGTCTCACTCGCCGTCGCAAGTATGCGGCGGTACAAAAACGTGATCACGGCGGCGAACACCGCGCACACGCACACGGCTATCGCGCCCGTCAGCAGTACCGACGACGTGCCGAATACGCGCTGTGTCGCTCCGATGATCAACTCAATCGTGCGGTTGACGGGCTTGTCCGCACCCGTTTTCAGGTACGTCACGTAGTCGACGATGTATCCGACGAGCAACGGCGTCACAAACGATATCGCGACCGCCACCGCATTGAGCGCGATGGACAGCGCGAAGTGCCGTTTCGAGCCGCGAATGAACATGCCGAGCAGTTCGAGCCGCGTCGGGTGTATCTTGGGTTTTGCGGGTTTGGATTCTCTCTTCATTTTCTACCTCTTTGTTGTTCTTTCTGTCATGTGGCGGGATTGCGATGACTGACCTCGCGGGGTTATTCGGATATCCCGCGCCGCGTTCGTAGGGGTCGATGTCCTCATCGACCCTCGCGGGCAACTCCGAAATCCCGCGCCGTTTTCGTAGGGGACGCCGCCCTAGGCGTCCCGGTTACGGAACACCTCAGCCTCGGGACGCCGATGGCGGCGTCCCCTACGCGTACGTTGCCGCGTAACAACACGCTCAACGTCAAATTCCTCTTTCCGACACCAATCAAATCGCTGACCGATTGCCGCGCGCCGCCGCAAAGCGGCGTTACCTGTCGCAACAAAAGCGAAAGGAGCTTTCGCAAAAGCGATCGAGCGCAAAAATATAAACAGCACTCAACAAGAGTGCTGCTTAACGATACTATTGGGCTATGTTTACGCCGGGGCGAAGATTTTAGTAGCGGAACTCCGCATTGGAGCTGCCTTTAATCTCATGCAGACGCGCCTGAATAGCCTCAGGGTCGTCCTTTCTGCCGCAACGCTTCATCAGCCGCTTTTCGTAAGCGTGGCTCATGTCGTAGATATAATCGCTCAGCAACTCGTTGAGCTCTTCTGTTGAGACCTTGATCTTGTCCGTGCAGTTGGAAATCACGACAGTGGCGTCAACACCATTGGCGCGCGCGACGTAGATCATGCTCTCGTGGATGATAGCAGGGATCGTTGAAGGCAGAAAGATGCCTGAACTGGCGCGGCGATCGCGCACTTCCTTGATAACCCGCTCAAAAACCTCTAAGTTCTGCTTGATGATATCGCTCTCGATTATACCCTTCGCCATTTTGACTGCCTCCTGATTGTAATTTCATATAGCTGCCGTAAAATACGGTCCATAGTGAATTGGTGGGGGAAGGTGGATTCGAACCACCGAAGTCGAAGACAACAGATTTACAGTCTGCCCCCTTTGGCCACTCGGGAATTCCCCCATGTGCGCCGTACTTTCGCTTCGGCACTTCGGGAATGATACCACATTCCGACGCGTTTGTCAATGATTATTTGTCACTTTTGTCGATTATTTTTCGTTATTTTCTCTTGCGCCGCAAGGAAATTTCGTTCGGTACCTTGCTCGGTTTTTGTTAGGTGCCTTGCACTTAACGACATACTCCGACGGACGCTGTTGCCCATCGGAGTATATGAATGTGCCGCATCAATCATTACCTTACAGCGAGCAGCGGTTGCAACTGTCTACCCCGCAACGCATCTTCCGCCGCCTGCGTGATTTTGCCGAAGTCCGCGACCAGACTTGTCGGCTTCTTTATCGGGTCGTCCTGATACATCGGCGCGAAGTACACGTTGCGCCGCGACAGCAGTGTGCCGATAGCGGGCGCGGAACCCGACAGCGCGTCGTTCGAGCATATCGCGAGGAGCATCGGTCTGCCGTTGCGCAGATGCGCCTTTGCCGCCATCGTGACGGCGGTGTCCGTGATGCCGTTCGCTATCTTCGAGACGGTGTTGCCCGTCGCGGGCGCGATGATCAGCAGGTCGAGCAACGCTTTCGGACCGATCGGCTCCGCGTCCGCGATCGTATGTATGACGGATTTGCCGCAGATGTGCTCCATCATGCGGACAAACTCGTCGGCGCGCCCGAACCGCGTGTCGGTAGAGAACGCGATCTCGCTCATAATCGGCGTGATGTCGTCAAACGTCTCACGCAGTATCTCCAACGCGTTGATCGACTCCGACATGGTGCAGAACGAACCGCACATCGCGTAGCCGACACGCGCAGAATTTTCAATCATAGGGTCATTCCTTTCTCACCCAGAATGTTGTACACCGTGTCGCGTATGATCGCCCCGCTCGTGACGGGCGCGACCTCCCCCGGCAACGACAACGCCCACACCGCGTGTATCGCGAGTTTCGACGCGGCTTCAAAGTCCATGCCGCCGGGTTTCGACGCCAGATCAAGACACAGACAGTCGGGTTTCAGTTCACGCATTCTCGCCTCGCTTATCACGCGCGCGGGCACCGTGTTGACGACGAAATCATACTCGCCGAGCCGCCCGTCGAGCTTTCCCGTCTCCATCGAGTCATAGCCGTAGGCGCGAATCCACGCGAGATCGGCGTGACTGCGCGCCGTCGCCGTGACGTGCGCGCCGAGTGAGCGCAGTCTGTGCGACAGCAACTTGCCGATGCGCCCGAACCCGACTACAAGGCACTTCGCGCGCCAAAGCGTCACGGGTGTCTCCTCAATCATGATCTTCAACGCGCCCTCGACCGCCGCGACGGCGTTCGACACGGCGAGTTCCTCGCGCTCGAAGTAGTCCGTCAGCGTCAGACCGAGCGTGTCGGCGGCTTCGCGCGACGCGTCGTCGATGCGCCCCGCGAGAATTATCTGTTGCGGCGACAGGGCGGACAGCACCTCGCGTACCGTATGTAACCCCGCCGACAGCGTCGCGGACAGCATACCCTCGCGCGATGCGAGCGGCAGCGGCAACACGACGACCTGCGCCCCCGCCGCCGCCGCTTTTGCGGTGCCGAGTTGCGCGGCACCCTCGATTTTTCGCATTTTGTCGAGCGCGAACGTCGCCACGTCGTGTCCGTCAGCCGCCAATAGCTCCGCGAGCTTGACTTGGCGCATATCTCCGCCGATAACAGCAAATTTCATATACAACACCCCCGTTTGCCGTATCATATGACAAATTAAAGGCGGTTGTTACGCGATTTTCAGCCGCGCGCTCAACCCGCGCTCGTAATTTTGCCCGTTCACGCAAATGTCCGCAACCCTGAGTTGCGGACATGCCCGAATAATCGCTTTACTTTTCGCCGATTGGTTGTATACTGTTATTATCATCTGATAGATTTTGAAAGGGGACAGGCAAATGGACATGGGCAAAACACTCGCCGCGTTGCGGAAAGCAAAGGAGACGACGCAGGACGAGATGGCGGCGGCAATCGGTGTCACACCGCAGGCGATATCGAAGTGGGAGACGGGCGTGAACCTGCCCGACACGGAGATGGTGCCGCAACTCGCCGAGTACTTCGGCGTGTCGACGGATTTTCTGTTCACAGGCGAGGATTCGCGCAATCTCACCGACGCGGTGAACCGCCACGTCATGGCGAACGGGCAGTTTCAGGGCTTCGGCGCGGGTATTGAGCTGTTCGGCTACATGCACCACGCGCTCAGCTCGAACAATCTGCTGCTCAACAACGCTTACAACGACAGCGGCAAACTGCAAGACGACGTGACGTTCATATCAAGCAACGAGGGGTTCTCGACGTTCACAAATCTCGGTTTCGGGATCATCGCCGAGCGCGATTTCTTCAAGAACATCTCGGACGCGACCGTCGATCTCGCGTGTGAAAAAATCCTGCCGACGCTCGCCGTCGCGGACAACTACAAGGTGATCCTGCGCGTACTCGCAATGGACGACGTATCGTACACCGAACTGCTCGAACAACTCGCGTGGGACGACGGCAGACTGCGCGCAACACTCGACGCGCTGATCACAAGCGGTCTGCTGACCGAAACCGCGTCAAAGCACAAAGCACTCGGCTCCACGTACCACATAGCGGAACCCGACGAGGTGCGCACCCACATGCTCCTGTGCGCAATTACTTCGGTATTAGGTGCGCACGAACGCTCGTTTCCGGTATTCGGCTGCTGCGCAGGCTACGGAGACTTTCCAATTAACAGTTAACAATTAACAATTAACAGTTAAGGACGAGGGTTGCGGCAATGCCGTAACCCTCGTCCTGTTCCCGTCAACTGTTAATTGTTAATTGTTAACTGTTAATTGACAAGCCATCCTTCTAAACATACCCCTGTTGCCGCGTCTACCTTGCGCGCGAACGCTTCGGGGTAGTCTCGCCGCCACTCGTTCATCTCGTCGTCGGTCACGCGCGCGACCTCGGCTAAGAATCCGCTTGTCGCCATGCCTGTGCTGTGTTTGCCCGTCAGGTTCGCGGGTGTTATCGTGTTGATCGCGCCACCACGGTCGAGTTTTCCGGGGATTATCGGATCGAGCCGCGCGCCATGGTCGACGTAGCACACCCCGGGCATGACGCGCTCGGTGACGTACGCGCCGCACAGCACGGTGCCGCGCTCGTTGAACACTTTCACGATGTCGCCGTGTACAATCTTCCGTTTTTCCGCTTCCTCGGGGTGCAACCACAGCGGCTCGTACCGATATCCGTCGCGCGCGAGTACTTTCATCGTCGGCACCTCGCGGTTCGGCACGATGTCGTCGCACTGCGCGTGCATACGCCACCGCCCGTGGTTCGACATGAGCAGCAGCGGGTATTTCTCGGCGCGCGGACTGCTGCGACGCTCGTCGTGCGTCTCGCCGCGCTCAACCCAGTGCGGCACGGGCGGACGTTCGGGGTCGTCGGGCATGTACTGCTCGATGTGCTTCGACGAGAACTCGATCAAGCCCGTCGGCGTGGTCAGCGGGTGATTTTCGGGGTCCTCATAGAACTCGCGCAATCCCGCGGGCAGGTCGAGCGCGCCGTCCTTGCATGGGACGATGAAAATCTTGCGGCGGTTGAACTCCTCCCACGTCATGTAGTCCTCGCAACCCGACGCTTTGTAGAAATAGCGGACGCGCTCCTCCTCGGAGAGGTTGCACGTATACATGTCGTACACCTCGCGCCCGAGCTTCTCGGCGACGCGCGCGCACACGTCGAAATCCGACAGCGATTCGCCGACGACACCGCTCGACGGTTCCGTCTTGTAGATCGACACATACGCGCCGCTCGACAGGTCGTTCGCGATGTCGTTCATCTCGTGTTTCGTCGCGACGGGCAGGATCAAATCCGCGAAATAGCAATCGTTTTCGAGCCACGGGTGCTGCGCGACGATGCACTCTATCGAGTCATGGCGATACGCCTCGGAGGTCAGGTTGCCGTCGTTCCAGCACGTGACTTGGCACGGCGCGTCCGTCCACAGCATGTGGACGCGGGATAGTCCCTCGCGCGGGTACACGATCTTCTCGAACTCATATTCACTCGTCGGCATACGGTAATTGCCCGCTTTCGGCACCTGACTGGACGAAAAGCACTGCAATCCGTACCACTCCGCGTGTCCTTCGAGTATCGCCTTGTGAATAAGGCAGCGCGGTATGAACTGCTTCGGCGCGGGGTGCTGCTTGAACAGCTCAATCAGCTCGGGCGCGCGCTTCTGCTGCTCCTCGTTCAGCGTGAACCGCAGCATGTTTATTGACAAATCCACATCGCCGTCCACGGGGCGCAGCGGGTCGGCAATCGCGGGCAGTTGCGGTATAAAATCCCCCTGATACGGCAGCGGAAAATCGCGGTTCCAGAGGTTAAATTCGATGAGTTTCGCCTGATGCACACCGGGTTTACCGACGGCGCGCATCGCGAGCAGCAACGCTTCGAGCCGCGCGGGTTCCGTCGCGTACGGTCCGCGAATCAGACCGCCGCCGTTGCCGTGCATGATGCTCGCGGCGCGTTTCGCCCAGTCGCGGGCGAGTGCCTTTATCGTCCATTCGGGTACGCCGCACTTCTCCGACGCCCACGCGGGCGTTTTCGGCTCGCCGTCCTCCTCGCCGAGTACATACGCGGCGAATTTGTCGAACCCGTACGCGTGCGTGTCGATATACTCGCGCTCGTACGTACCCTCGGTGATCCATGTGTACGCTATGGCGAGTTGCAGTGCAGCGTCCGTATTCGGCAGGACGGGAATCCACTTGTCGGCGTGAACCGCCGCGCCGTAGTTCAAATCGGGGCAGACGAACACGGATTTTATGCCGATGCTCGACATCCAGTAGCACAGGCGCGACGAGATTTGACCCACGACGCCGAGCGGCGTGGTCTCAGGGTCGCAACCCCAGTACAGCAACAGTTCCGAGTGCTCCGCGATGTCGGGGTACAGGTTCGTCATCGGCATCATCTCGCCGACAGGTTCACAGCCCCAGACGTGCTTCGCGCCCCAGAACCAACCCTCCCACGAGTCCATGTTCCGCATTTGCAGCGTGTACCCGCCGAGAATCGACAACAGGCGGTTCGGGCAACCGTGGCTCGGCGCGACGTGTTTCCCCTCGCCGTGCATGTCGGCTTGGCACAGCACGGCTTCCATGCCGTATTTCTCCTTGACGCGGTTCAGCTCGTCCGCGACGAGTTGCGCCGCCTCATCCCACGATATGCGCACGTACTTCGACTTCCCGCGATTCTGCGGGTTGCGCTCACCGTTCGGGTCCCAGTCCACGCGTTTGAGCGGATAGCGCACACGGTTTTTCGAGTACACGCGCGACTTGTAGCCCAGTCCGAACGGCGATATCGTCACGCGGTCGGGTGCCTTGAAACTGCTCCCGCGCGCGCGAATCTCCCACGGATTAAGCGTTTTCGCGTCCTCGGGGTCGTAGCGGTACGGGCGGATACGCGTGATCTTTCCGTCCGTAGAATCGACGACGCACGGACCGCCCGACTCGGGTCCCATGAGCGAAAACGACACGAGCGCGGACTTGTCGTGCGTTTTGAGTTTCGTTTTATGTTTAATTTGGTGTTGAATATCAATCATACCGACATTATATCAAAGTTCACGCGCAATGTCAAACGCGATTAGCGCGGGCGCGGACTACGGTCTGCCGATAACCGTCGGCACATGCGCAACAGGCGACCAGTCGGTGACGGGGTTGCCGAACAAATTGAGATATTCCAAATTGGTCAGCGGAGCGAGCGGCGAGATATCGGCGATTTGGTCGTTTTCCAACAACAGTTCAGTCAAGTTAACAAGAAGCCCTATCGGCGTGAAATCGACCGCCTGAATGCTGCTTAAATCCAAAAACGTCAAACCGACAAGCGGTTTTAGCGATGCGAGATCGGTGATCGGGTTTCCCGCCAAACTCAGTGCCGACAATTTTGTCAGAGATTGCAACGGCGTGATGTCGCTGATTTTATTCAGGCTCAAATCAAGCCGTGTCAGATTTGCCAGTGAGCGCAACGGGCTGATATCGCTGATTTGATTGCCCTGCAAACTTAGGTCTGTCAAGCCTTTTAGGAAGCGCAATTGTGTAATATCGCCGATATTGTTCCCCGCCAAGCTCAAAATCGTCAGATCAGTTAATGCTTGCAACGGCGTGAAGTCGCTGACTTGATTGTTGTCCAAACCAAGATACGTCAAGTTTTTCAGCGACTGCAACGGTGAAATATCTTTGACCCGATTATCCCACAAATAGAGATACTCTAAATTTACAAGCGGCTGCAACGGCGTAAGATCGCTTATTTGATTGTGATCCAAAACCAGCACCACAAGGTCGGTCAGGGCGGCGAGCGGCGTCAAGTCCGTAATCCCGCAATTCGACAAATCCAATACTGTCACATCAGTCGGTATTGTCAACCCCGCAAACTCGATTGTTTCGTGCTGTTCGGGCGCGACCGCGTTCGGCGTATCGGGAACATACCCTGTGCTCGTATTGATCACAACCGCATTTGTCGCTTTCACCCACTCGACACCGAAGTCAAACGTCTGCCCGATATCGCGCAGCTTGAAGTAGTTGTTGCCCTCGATATGGTAAGCCGCGAGGTCGATAGGTATACCGTCGAGATAAACCTTCGACGATGTAGCCGTCGGGGTCTTTGTTCCCGCGCCTTTGCCCGTGAGTTCGCCGCCGACGGGGGTATACTCCGCGCCGCTCGTGAGCAGAATCGCGTTGTTCTCGGCGTCCCACGTCACATCGAACTGCTTTTCCGACCAACTCAGCACGGCGGCAATGTCGCGCAACTTGAAATAGTTGTTGTCGTTGATGAAGTACGCGTCAAAATAAATTTCCGTGCCGTTTACGAACGCCGCCGACACCGTCGGTTTCGCGGAAAGTGCCGCTGACGATGAAAAACCCGACATTGACACGAACATCGCCGCGACGAGTACCCCGATTGCCAACTTTCGTATGCTTTTCCTGAGCATGGTGAACCTCCGTTGTATTTTCCTGCATTTTACCATATATACGCGCTCAACGCAATAGCTTTATTTTGCCGTAGCAACCAATGCAAGCATTTAATCAAACGCAAACCCCATATACCCGCCGTCCACCTCTACATTCGACATGCCGAACGGCTTTTGCGCGTCCACTCCCGTCACGTTCGGCGCGAGATACTCCTTAACCGCCGCGTCTCCCCCGCTCCCGTCAATCGCGGCGCAACCGTCTCCGCACAGGTA